>DASUSF010000406.1:0-13664 GCA_036375275.1 Geminicoccaceae bacterium
GGGCCGGAGCAGGCCATGCAGGTCGTGCCGGCGCTCATGGCCGAGCTCCGCCGCCTGGGCGACTGGCTGGGGCTCGAGCGGCTCGAGGTCGGCCCCCGCGGCGACCTCGCGCGGGCGTGTCAGGCGCACGTGCCGGGCTTATGATCGGCCGCATGGAGCTCCTGTTCACCGCGATCGACGAGCCGCGGCCGGGCCCGCGCTGGCAGGCCCTGTTCCATAAGCTCTGGCCGGCCTACCGGCGCTGGTACCTGAAGGACGGCGAGGCGGCACGCCCGCCGTACCTCGCCTGCCGGCGTGCCTTGCAGGCGCACATGCCGGAGCTCGTGCCGGTCTACGAGCGCCTGTGCGAGCTCGCCGGCGGCGGCGACCACGCGGCCCGCTTCCTCTCGCTCTACTGCCCGCCGCCCTACCTCGCGGGCTGCTCGCAGGCGGTCTGGCCGGGCGACGAGCCGATGCTGGTCCGGAACTACGACTACAGCCCCCGCGCCTTCGACGCCCTGATCATGCGCACCTGCTGGTCCGGGCGGCGGGTGGTCGGGATGAGCGACGGGCTCTGGGGCCTCGTCGACGGGATGAACGACGCCGGGCTCTGCCTGTCCCTGACGTTCGGCGGCCGCCGGATCGTCGGTGACGGCTTTGGCGTGCCGATCATCCTCCGCTACGTGCTCGAGACCTGCGCGACCGCGGAGGAGGCGGCGCGGGCCCTCGGCCGCATCCCGACCCACATGGCCTACAACGTCACGGCGCTCGACCGGCACCACCGCTTCGTCACCTGCTACCTCGCACCGGACCGCCCGGCGGTCGTCACCAACGCCGCGGTCGCGACCAACCACCAGGAGCGGGTCGAGTGGCACCAGCACGCCCGGGTCACCTCGACCGTCGAGCGCGAGCGCTTCCTCCTCGCCCGCCTGACGCTCCACGAGGAGCCGGAGGCGCGCTTCATCGGCGCCTTCCTCAAGCCGCCGCTCTACTCGGTCGCCTTCGAGGAGGGCTTCGGCACGCTCTACACCGCGGTCTACCGCCCCCGCCTCGGCGCGTTCGACTACCGCTGGCCGGGCGGAACCTGGCGCCTCGGGCTCGACCGCTTCGTCGAGGGCGGGCGGCGGGTGCGCTACCCGACCACGGTGCATTGAAGCGCGCGCTCCGGTTGTTACGCTGCCGGTAGAAAGTGCGCTGTAGTAGAAGAAAAGGCTTGCGCGGGCCTGGCGGCGGCCGTAGCTGTCAAGATGACCACGACCTCCTGGAGATGCTGACCATGTCGATCTTCGACCAGGGCCGCTCAGCCGAGGCCGACCTTCACCGCGCGGCCGGGGAGCGCCTCCGGCGGGCCGCGGCGGCCCGGCGCGCTATCGCGGCGCGGCAGCGGACGGCCACCCTGATCCCCTGGCTGCTGCTCTCGCTGCTGGCGCTCGGGCCGCTCGTCGCCGGCAGCGTCGACTGGCTGTCGCTCGCGGTCCAGATCTCCCGCCTGCTGGTCCTGCAGTAGGCCTGGCGCTCGATCCGCCGCGCCCGCCCCTGAAGACCCCGGGCGGCAGGCGTCTCCGCGAGGCGCTTCAGAGATAGCGTCTTCGGATGTCGTTCTTGACGCTGTCGAGGAGCACCGCGAGGAGCATCAGCGAGCCGCGGATGACCTGCATGTAGTAGGCGTCCAGGCCCATGACGTTGATCGCGGTGTCGATCGCGGACAGCAGCAGCACGCCCGCGAACACGCCGCCGAGGCGCCCGATCCCGCCGCGGAGCGACACCCCGCCGATGACCACCGCGGCGAAGGCCTCGAACAGCATGCCGAGGCCGAGGTTGGGCGTGGCGCCGTTGGTCCGGGCGGCGAGCAGCCAGCCGGCCAGCGCCGCGAGCACTCCGGACAGGATGAAGGCGGCGTACACCACCCGCTCGACCGGGATGCCGGCGCGGAACGGCGCGGTCGGGTTGCCGCCGACCAGGGTCACGTAGCGGCCGAAGCGGGTTCGCATCAGCACCACGCTGAACACCAGGTAGGCGAGCACCAGGATCACCACGAGCAGCGGCACGCCGAGCACGTCGAGGTTGGCGACCGCGCGGAACGCGTCCGGCAGCCCGTACATCGAGCGCCCGCCGGTGAGCACGAGGCCGAGGCCGCGGATCAGGATGTAGGTCGCCAGCGTCACGATGAAGGCGTTGATCTGGAAGCGGATCACGAGGACGCCGTTGCAGGCGCCGGCGAGGGCGCCGAAGCCGAGCGCCACGACCAGCGTCGCCCAGGTGTTCATCTCGACGCCGGAGGCCGAGCCGCGGCTGGCCGCCAGCCAGGCCGCGATCATCGCCGCGAACGCCATCACGCTCTCGACCGAGAGGTCCATGTGGCCGGCGATGATGCAGAAGCTGAGGCCGATCGCGATCAGGCCGACGAAGGTCGCGTGCTGCAGGATGTTCAGGAAGATCCCGAGCTGGAAGAAGTTCTCGATGGTGATCGAGAACAGCGCCAGGATGACGACCAGGATCAGCCAGACCAGGTTGTCGAGGAGGAAGTTGAGCGCGGCGACCCGGTCCGGCCATGTCCCCGCGCGCTCGAGCCTCGCCGCCATGGACTCTCCCGTTCGTTCCCGGCCAGGGCGGCCTGAACCCGCGCTTCGCGCTCGAGCCTAGAGCGGATCCCGATACGACGGAACCGCCTTGCCAGCGGTTCCGATCGGGTGAGTCCGCTCTGATCCATCGGAGTAGAGCAATTTTCTTCCGATGAGCGGAAGGGCGTCGCGGCGCGATGCGGTTCTGTCTCATCGGGAATTGCTCCAGCACTCCCTGCCGGCCCCTGTGCAGAGCCTCAAGCGCCCCCGTCGCCATCGAGAGGAAGAAGAGGTGGCGGCTGTGAGCGGGGCCACGACCCGGGCGGCGCCTCCGGTCGGCTCGATCGAGGGGGTCGACCTGGTGGTCGAGGTCACCAAGCCGATCGAAACCTCCTGAGGCCGGAGAGGCGCGGGCGGGCACCAGCCGTGCGCGCCTCTCGCCGCCGCTACTCGACCACCTGGGGCGGGTCGGACGGCGGCGTCAGGTTGCCCCAGAACCGGGTGTCGTCGACGTTGTCCGCGGTGATCGCCGCGCCCGGGATCTTGAGGTTCGGCCCCCAGTCCTCGATCGTCAGCTCGCCCTTGAGCCCGGCGACGTCGTAGGTCCCGGGCTCCAGCGCTTCGCCGGCGATGATCTTGGGCGCGAACATCGCGAGCCCGTAGACCTGGGCGTAGAGCGGCTGCTCGACCTCGACCTGCTGCCAGCCGCTGCGGATGTTGTCGAGGCCGACCGGGGCGCCGTTGGACGCCATGAGCATGATCTCGCCCGGCTCCATGCCCTTGCCTTCCAGGATCGAGACGATCGGCACGGTGAGGTGGGCGGCGTGGGCGAAGATCAGGTCGATGTCGTCGTTGACCAGGAGCTGGTCCTCGACGATGTCGCCGGCGTTCGAGGCCTCCCACTGCATCGCGGCCTTGGTGATGATCAGGACGTCCGGCGCCTGCTCGGCCATCACCGCCTCGAAGCCCTGCTGGATGTCGAGGGTGTAGTTGTCGCCGGGGTCGCCCAGGATCTGGAGCACGGTCCCCGTCGCCTCGCCGTCGTGGCGCTCCTTCAGGAGCCGGATCGCCTCCCCGGCCGCGATCTCGCCGATCTCGACCGTGCCCGCGACCGAGGTGAGGGCGAACTCCGTGTCCCGGATCAGGCGGTCGTAGTTCAGGACCGGGATCCCCGCCTCCCTGGCCTTCTCGACGCCCGGCACGATCGAATCGAAGTCGACCGCGTTCATGATGATCGCGTCCGGCTGGAGCTCGATCACGTCCTCCAGCTGGTTGAGCTGGAGGTCGGGCCGGTTCTGGGCGTCGAGCGACTCGACGGTGTAGCCGAGCTGGCCGAACACCCCCTCGATCGCCTTCTGGCTCTCGGTCTGGAACTCGTCGAGGAGCGTCGGGATCATGTAGTAGATCGTCCCCTCCTCCTGCGCCCCGGCCGGCGCCGGCCCGCCCGCGAGCGCCACGACCGCGACCGCGCCGAGCAGCCCACTCCGCCGCGTGATCCTCCCGATCATCCCCTTCCTCCCTGGCTTCGTGATTGGGTTCCGAGATTACGGGGCGGGGCGCGCGCCGATCAACGGCGATTCGGGCGCTCGATGACCGATGCTCGGGCCGCGGGGGCGGGGGCGTCGCCGAGCTCGCCGGTAATGAGCGAGACGATCTCCTCGGCGCTGGTGCCGCCGACCGCGCGCTCGCCGGTGACCCGGCCGTGGCGGAGCACGACGATCCGGTCCGCGACCTGGAAGGCGTGCAGCACGTTGTGGGTGATCACCACGACCGCGACGCCGCGCCGCCTGATCTCCTCGATCAGCTCGAGCCCGCGCCGGGTCTGCTGCACGCCGAGTGCTGCGAAGGGCTCGTCGAGCAGCACGAGGCGGCCGCCCCAGTGCACGAAGCGGCAGAGCTCGATCGCCTGGCGCTGGCCGCCCGAGAGGTGCTCGACGTCGATCCGGACGCTCGGGATGTGCGTGCCGATGTCGGCGAGCGCGGCCTCGGTCGCCTGCTGCATCGCGCGCTCGCGGAGAAAGGGGATCCCGGCGATGCGCCGGGTCAGCTCGCGGCCCATGAAGAAGTTCGCGACCACGTCGGCGTTCGGACACAGCGAGAGGTCCTGGTAGACGGTCTCGATACCGAGCGCCTTGGCGTCCGCCGGCCCCGCGAAGCGCACCTCGCGGTCCTCGAGGAGGATCCGGCCAGAGGTCGGCGCCAGCGAGCCCGAGACGATCTTGATCAGCGTCGACTTGCCGGCGCCGTTGTCGCCGAGCAGCGCCACCACCTCGCCCGGAAACACCTCGAAGCTGACCTCGTCGAGCGCGGTCACCGCGCCGAAGCGCTTGCTGACCCGGTCGACCCGGAGCAGGGGCGGGACGCGTTCACCGGGCGTGGCGCCGCCCTGGCCGCTCACCGCTCCACGTCTCCGGCCGCGCTCAGCTTCACCGGCTGGCCGTGCGGGGTCCTGAGGTAGGCCTGGCGCCACGCCTCGGTCCGCCGCTCGAGCGCGTCCGCGCCGATCAGGCCGTCGCCGTCCGTCACCCGCTCGAGCGCCCGCAGCACGGCCAGGTAGTAGGCTTCGGCCGTGTCCGGCTCGCCGGCCGTCCCCGCGTCCCGAAGCGCCGCGCCGAGCGCCTCCGACCACTGGCCGGGCGTGACCACGCCGCGCTCGGTCAGGCACACGGCGATCGCCAGGGCCTCGGCCTGCCAGGGCTCGTCGAAGGCGGGTCGATCGTCCATCCGGGCGAGCGGCCCCGGTGCCCGGTCGACAGGCGGCCGGGCGGCGGGGCGGGGGGCGCGTTCGGCGTCGCTCATGGGTGGTCTCCGGCGGCCCGAACCATGCGGCCAAACCGGCCGCGGGGCAAGACGGGGAGGGGCCGCTTCAGCCCATGGTCAGGAGGACCTCCCGCGTCACCCGGTAGCGGAGCGGACGGCCGGCCTGCCAAGCCTCGAACTCGTCGATCATGCAGTCGGCGAGCCGGGTCACCTCGTCGCCGATGGTGCCGCCGATGTGCGGGCTGATCACCACGTTCGAAAGCGTCCAGAGCGGGCTGTCCTGGGCCGGCGGCTCGGGCCAGGTGACGTCGAGGAGCGCGGTCAGGTCCGGGCGCTCGCCGAGCACGCGGATCAGGTCGCCCTCGACCACCTGGGCGCCGCGCCCGGTGTTGACGAAGGTCGCGCCCTGGCGCATCGCGGCGAAGTGCGCGCCGGTCAGGACGCCCCTGGTCGCGGGGATGTCCGGGATGTGGTTGGAGACGATGAGCGCGCGCGCGAAGACCTCCTCGAGGCTCACCCGCTCGACCTCCAGCTCCTCCGCGCGCACCGCGGTGAGCCAGGGGTCGTGGGCGATCACCCGGAGTGGATGTCTCCGGAGCAGGTGGCGCAGCCGGGTCCCGATGAAGCCCATGCCGATCAGGCCGACCACCTCGCCGTTCACGCCGGGCCGCCGGAAGTCCTTGGCGGCGGCGATCTCCCGTCGCTCGCGGTAGCGGCGGACGGTCCGAAAGTAGCCCCTGAGGCCGAGCAGGATCTGGGCGAGGCACATCTCGGCCACCGGGATCGCGTTCACCGCCCAGGCGCTGACCAGCACGACGTCGCGCTCGACCAGCGGCTCGGCGAACGCCTTGACGTTGCCGGCAGCGTAGAACACCGCCTTCAGGTTGGGCATGGCCCGGAAGTGGCGGTCATCGAGCCTCGGGAACCCCCAGGTGCCGAACAGCACCTCGACCTCGCCGAGGGCCGGCGCGTGCCGGTCGAAGTTCGCCCCGTTCACGACCTCGGGATAGAGATCGACCAGCCGCTCGAGCCGCTGCCGCCGCCCGTCGCCGAACACCTCCCCGTCGCGGAGGTCGTAGTCGTAGACCAGCGCCGCCTTGCGCATCCGCCACCCCCTTTTGTCCGGGCGGCACGATAGCCGCGGAGGAGCGCTGGCGCGCCCTTCGTCTCATGGCCCGCCCGGACCACCCATGTGCCCTTCGTCGCTGGGCTCTCCCGCCACTGCTTCCGGCGCCGTCCTGAAGCGCCGGGTCCCACGGCAGCGGATCTTGCTCGGTCGAAGAATTGGCGCTAGGATATATAACCAGTGGTTCATTTGAATGTTGGATCTTTCCGCGAAGCTTGATGGTTGGGCTGCTCTCCGCTAGACCCTTGGTCTGGCAGCTGAAACCGCCCGCCGGCTGAAGGCGGTCAAGCGAATGGAATCGCGGGCTCCGCCGGGTCAGAGGAATCGAAGCGTAGATTCGGCTGAACGAGAGGTTGATCGAGCGGAACAGAACGGAGACCCGCGAAAACGCTGAGCGCCGCGATTGACGAGGTACGATGCCGATTGTTGCCGTGATCGACGACCGGGTCACCAACCGCAACATACTTGCCCGGTTGGCGGCTTCCGTCGAGGAAGGCCTGCAGGTGAGGTCGTTCGCCGGTCCGAAGGCGGCGCTCGACTGGTTGCGCACGACCACGCCGGATCTGGTGATCACCGACTACAAGATGCCGGAGATGACCGGAGCGGCCTTCATCCGCGCGTTCCGCAGCCTGCCGGGCGCCCGCGATGTCCCGGTGGTCGTGGTCACGGTCTACGAGGACCGCTCGTTCTGCTACCAGGCGCTCGAGGCCGGGGCGACCGACTTTCTGCTGAGCCCCGTCGATCACGTCGAGTTTCGGGCCCGCGCGCGCAACCTGCTGACGCTCCGCCGGCAGCAGAAGCTGCTCGAGCAGCGGGCGCACGAGCTGCACCGCGAGCTGCTGCTGACCAGCGAGCAGCACGAGGCCGAGCTGGCGGCGAGCGAGCGCCGGCTGAGGAGCCTGATCGACACGGTGCCGGTGGCGATCAACGCGGTCGACCGCGAGGGGCGGCTCTCCCTGATCAACGAGGCGCACCGGCCGATCTTCGCCGTCGATCCGGCGGCCGGTCTCGGCGGGAAGCTCGGGGACGTCCTGGGCGAGAGCTACGCGACCCGGCACTACGTGCTCGACGCCAAGGTTTTCGAGGCCGGGGCGCCGACGCCGAGCTTCGAGCAGGAGATCGTCGGCGCCGACGGCGCGGAGCGGGTCCTGCTGACCACCAAGTCGCCGCTCCTGAACGAGGCGGGCTGGGTCGAGCACGTGGTCACGGTGTCGATCGACATCACCGAGCTGCGCCGGGCCGAGGCGCAGGTGAGGCATCAGGCGGCGCACGACACCATCACCGGACTGGCCAACCGGGCCCTGTTCCTCGACTACGTGGACCATGCGATCGCCCGCAGCCGGCGCGACGACCGGCTGATCGGGGTCCTGCTCCTCGACATCGACCGCTTCAAGGGCATCAACGACGCCTTCGGTCGGGCGGTCGGCGACCGGCTGCTCGCCGCGGTCGCCGAGCGGCTCGCGCCGAAGCTGCAGGAAACCGACGCGATCGCCCGGATTGGCGGCGACGAGTTCGCGGTGCTGCAGGCCGACGTACGCGGCCCCGAAGAGCCGCGGGCGCTCGCCACGCGACTGCTGGACTGCTTCGCCGAGCCGTTCGTGATCGACGGCGAGGAGCTGCACGGCAGCGTCAGCATCGGGATCGCGATGTATCCGGCCGACGGCCACACCGCCGACCCGCTGCTCAAGAGCGCCGAGCACGCGATGTACGTCGCCAAGGCGAACGGCCGGCACACCATCTGCTTCTCGGCGCCGCACATGGACCGGGCGGCGCGCCGCACCGGGCTGCTCGAGCGGGAGCTCCGCCAGGGCTTCGCGAGCGACCAGTTCACGGTCCATTATCAACCTCAGCGCCACCTGAAGTCCGGCAGGATCGTCGGCATGGAGGCGCTGCTGCGCTGGCGGCACCCGCGGCGCGGCATGGTCCGGCCGAGCGAGTTCATCGCCCTCGCCGAGGAGATCGGGCTGATCGCGCCCCTCACCGAGCGGGTGCTCGAGCGCGCCTGTCGTCAGCTCACCCACTGGCACCGCAACGGGTGCAGCGGGCTCCGCCTGTCGGTCAACCTCTCCCCGGTGCAGTTCCGCGATCCCGGCATCGTGCAGCTGGTCGAGGACACGCTCGAGCAGACCGGGCTGGACCCGGTCTTCCTCGAGCTGGAGCTGACCGAGAGCGTGATGCTCGAGAACAGCGACACCACCATGGCGAGCCTGCGCCGGCTGCACGGCCGGGGCATCAGCTTCTCGCTCGACGACTTCGGCACCGGCTACTCCTCCCTCGCCTACGTCAAGCGCTTCCCCGTACAGCGGCTCAAGATCGACCAGAGCTTCGTCCACCGGCTCGGCCTGGATGGCCAGGACGAGGCCATCGTGCGGGCGATCATCGACCTCGGCCACAGTCTCGGCCTCCAGATCACGGCGGAAGGAGTCGAGACCGCCGCCCAGCTCGAGCGGCTGATCGATCTCGGCTGCGACGAGGCCCAGGGCGATCTGATCAGCCCGCCCTTGCCCGCCGAGGCCTGCCGGGTCGTGCTCGACCAGCAGGCGCTGCCGGATCCCGTCGATGGATGAGCTCCGCCGGCGCCTCCAGGCGCGGCCGGACAGCGAGCACGAGCAGGTCGCGATCCGCGCCCTGATCGCGCTCCTGGCCCTGATCTATTTGAGCTTCGCCGGTCCGTGCCTGCCGCTCGCCATCGCCTATATGACCGGTTCGCTGCTGCTGCTCGCCCACCTGCTCTGGCGGCCTGGGCCCCTGCCGGCGCGGCGGTTCGCGGGCATGGCGCTCGATCTCGCGACCCTCACCGTCGCGCTCATCATGGGCGAGGCGACCGCCGCGATCTTCTACCCCTTCTATCTCTGGATCACGCTCGGCATGGGGTTCCGCTACGGGCGGAGCTACCTCTACGTGTCGGCGGTCCTCAGCCTGCTGAGCTTCGCCCTGGTGGTCGCGGTGACGCCTTTCTGGCAGGAGCAGCCGGCACTCGCGGCGGGGCTCTGGGCCGCCCTCCTGATGCTGCCGGCCTATGCCGCGAGCCTGCTCGCCAAGCTGACCGAAGCGGTCGATCGGGCAGAGGCGGCGAGCCGCGCCAAGAGCCGCTTCCTCGCGACCATGAGCCACGAGCTCCGCACCCCGCTCAACGCGATCATCGGGGTGACGGACCTGCTGCGGGACGGGCCGCTGAACGGCGAGCAGCGCGACCTGATCCGCACCGCCCGGGTGGCCGGCGAAAACCTCCTGGACATGATCAACGACGTCCTGGACGTCGCCCGGATCGAGTCCGGCAAGGTGACCGTCGAGCACGTCGACTTCGACCTGCACCGCCTGCTCGGCCGGATCCGCGGCATGTTCATGCCGCGCGCGGCGAGCCAGGGCCTGTATCTCAACCTGATCATCGACCCGTCGCTCCCGTTCCAGCTGCGCGGCGGCGAGCGCGAGCTTCGCCAGATCGTGGTCAATCTGGTCGCGAACGGCATCAAGTTCACCGAGACGGGCGGCGTCACCATCCGGGTGCAGCGGTTGGACAGCAACGCCGAGCGGGTGCGCCTCCGGCTCGAGGTCGAGGACACCGGGGTCGGGATCCCCCGCGACGCGCGGGAGCGCATCTTCGAGCAGTTCGCGCAGGCCGACCAGTCGACCACGCGCCGGTACGGCGGCAGCGGCCTCGGCCTGACGATCGCCCGCCAGCTCGCCGGCCTGCTCGAGGGCGACCTCAGGCTCGCGGACCGGGCGGAGCGCGGCTCGCGCTTCGTGCTCGAGGTGGGCTTCGAGCGCGGCGCGACGCCATACCAGCGGCTGGACGGCACCCTGATCGTGATCGGCAGCGCGGCCGCGGCGGCGCCCTGGTGCGAGCGCGCCCGGGCGTTCGGGCTGACCGCGGTGAGCGTGATTGACCTGATGGCGGCACGCCGGATTCTCCTGCATCAGAACCGCCGCGCCGCGGTGGTCGTGCTCGACCAGGACGCCGGCACCAGCTGCGCCGAGATCGCGCCCGCGGTGCTCCGCCACGCCGCCGGCGCCGAGCTGCATTGCATCCTGATCTCGGCCGACGGCAGCAGCGGGCGCGACGCCTACGGCGCGGTGCTCGACCCGGAGGGCGGCGCCGACCGCTTCTTCGCCGCGCTGCACGCGGCCTTCATCGACGACGGTCGCGAGGAGGCGGCGCCGCTGGTTCCGGAGCACGGATCGGGCGGCTCGCGGCGCATCCTCCTCGCCGAGGACAACCGGACCAACCAGAAGGTGATCGCGCGGCTGCTGGAGCGCGCCGGCCATGCGGTGCACGTGGTCGGGGACGGCGCGGCGGCGCTGGATGCGCTGGAGCGGGACGATTTCGACGTCGTGCTGATGGACCTCAACATGCCCGAGATGGGCGGCCTCGAGGCGACCCAGCTCTACCGGTTCGCCGAGCCGCAGCGCGAGCGCCCCGTGTTCGTGGCGCTGACCGCGGACGTGACGGAGGAGACCCGGGCCGAATGCGCCCGGGCCGGTATCCACGAGTTCATGACCAAGCCGGTCACCGCCGCCGCCCTCTTCGAGACGATCGACCGGGTCAGCTCGGAGGGAGCGGGCGCGGGCGCCGACGAGGTCGCGGACGGCGACGACAAGGTGGTGATGCACCCGCGCCGGGCGAGCACCACGGCCGCCATCGACCGCCATCATCTCGAGCGGCTGCGGCAGCTCGATCAGGACGATGGTTTCTTCGTCACCGTGGTGCGCGAGTTCGTGGCCGACGCCGAGCAGCTGGTCGCCGAGCTGAAGGCGGCCGCCGCTGGCGGCGACGCCGTGATGTTCCGCGACCGGGCGCATGCGCTGCGCAGCAGCGCCGCCCACATGGGCGCGCTCGCCGTGTTCGACCTCTGCCTCGGCTGGCGCGGGATCTCGCCCGCCGAGCTCGCCGGCAAGCGCAAGGCGATCACGATCCGGCTGACCACCGAGTTCGAGCGGATGCGCGACGAACTGCTGGCGATCGTCGAGGAGCCCGATGCGCCGCCGCGCCGCTCGGCCAGCGGCGAGGCCGCATCGCAGCGTCCCGCCGGCTGAGTCGCCGGCCTCGCGATCTCGATCGGACGCCGCCGGGACCGGCGCGGATCGGCCCCCGGGACGTTCAGGCCGCCGCCCGGACCGCGTCCCGGGCGCGCCTCCGGTCCTGCGCCTTGGCCAGTCGTTCCATCTTCCGGAGGTCGGAGGCCTCGAGGGCGAGGGCGGTCTCCACCCAGATGTCGGTGACGTCCATCAGTTCCTCGTGGGTGATCGGCTGGCAGCGCCTCCGGACCGAGGCGAGGGCGTCCATCACCCGCCGCCGCCGGCGCTGGCGGCTGAGCCAGTCGGCCACCGCCGCCTCCCCTTCGCCGGTCTCGACGACCAGGTCGACGATCCCGAGGTCGGCCATCTCGATGGCGCTGTACAGGCGGCCGCTGGTGATCATGGCCTCCGCCTCGGCGGCGCCGATCCGGCGTGACAGGAAGCTGTAGGCGCCCATGCCGGGAAACATCCTGAACAGGATCTCCGGCAGGCCGAACTTGCTGTGCCGCTCCGCGATGATCACGTCGTTGCTGAGCGCCGCCTCGAAGCCGCCGCCGAGGGCATCGCCCTGCACCAGCGCGATGGTCTGGAGCCGCGCGCCGCCCTTGGTCCAGTTGCGGTAGACGGTCTCGACGCAGGCGTGCGCGTAGGTGCGGAGCCTGGTGCGGTCGCCCGCGCGGATCAGCTTGACGAACAGCTCGAGGTCGCCGCCGAGGTTCCAGACGTCGGGGAAGCCCGAGCGCCAGACCAGGGCCCCGAGGGGGGCTTGGCCGAGCAGCGAGGGCATCCTTAGCGCCTTCTCCAGACGGCGCTGGAAGCGGGTGATGTCGCCGAGCAGGTCCGGGGTGAAGCAGGGCCGCTCCGGGTGGACGAAGCTGCACCAGAGCGCGTCGTGCTCGGCGTCCAGGCGCAGCGCAAGCTGATCGAGCGAGCTCTGCAGTCCGCTGATCACGCTGTCCAGCGCGAACGGGCTCCCGACGCCGGACGAGGGCGCCCATGCCGCGGCATCGGGCGCCTGCCGGAGCGGAGAGCCGGTGGAGGGCGCGGACAGGCCCGGGAGCTCGAGGGGGCTCGTGGAGCTCATCGCGGTGTTCATTCTCTGCCTCCCGCAGCAGGGGGTCGTTGATCGGCTGCGGCCCGCGATCCGACATCTGCCGCCATCTCAGGGGGGCCCTTTCCTCCGTCGGGCGGACCGGCTACCTTGGCAGTGATAGAGCCTCTATTTGATGCTCGCAAGTATATATGCGAAGTTTATGGGCATTCTGCAGATGAATTAATGCAAAATGCTTTAGATATACTATGCCTTCGCATGTCTTTTCCAGACTATTGTTACCGCCAGCCGGTGGCAAAGCCGCGACGCGAGCGGCCGCCGGCGCGCGGCCGACCGCCGAGTATGATCAGCGCGGAGCGGCCGTCCAGGGGGATTGATCCGCCGGGGCCGGACGGGCGGCACGGGGCGGGCGCCGGCTCAGTCCTCGATGACGACCTCGATCCGGCGGTTGGCGCGGCGTCCGGCACGCGTGGTGTTGGTGGCGATGGGTTGACGCTCGCCCGCGCCCGCGATCGTGAAGCGGCTGCCGGCGACGTCGTAGTTGTGGACGAAGAAGTCCCTGACCAGCCTCGCCCGGCGCTCCGAGAGGGCCTGGTTGTAGGCGGCGTCGCCCATGGCGTCGGTATGGCCGATGATCTTCACCTCGCGCCCGTCGAACAGGTCGATCAGCTCTGCGACCTTGGCGAGGGTGTCGTGCGCCGTCGACTCGATCGACTCGCTGTCGAGCGCGAACAGCTCCTCGCCCGGTACGTTGAACACGACGCCGTCCGGGCGCTTCTCGGCCTTGAGATCGGCGAGCAGGCTCTGCGCCTGGACCCGCTTCTCGAGCGGTAGCTGGACCGTGGTCCCGCCCAGTCCAGGCGACCGCGCGACGGGCTGCCACACCTCTTCCTTGACCGCCGCCAGCGACCCGCTCTCGATCGCGTTGGCCGCGCGCACCGGGCTGAGCTCGGAGCGCCCGGCTTCGGGACGCGCGGGCGGCACCGGGAAGCGCGAGGTGGCGCGCGCCGCCGGTGTGGCAGCCGTCTCGCCGGCCGGCGCGCCCGCCGCTGGCTGGATGTCGACGATCATCTGGTCGAGGAGCCGGACCTTCTCCTCGACCGCCTCGAGGTTCTGCTGCGCGACGTCGCGCGCCTTGCTGGCTGCGCTCGTGAGCGCCGCCACCTGCTTC
>DASUSF010000407.1:0-8727 GCA_036375275.1 Geminicoccaceae bacterium
CGCGACCAACGGCCGAGATTCACCGCCCGACGCAGGCCACGCAGAGCGTTGCCGCGGTCGGGGCTCGGGACCTATCCTTCGATCCTCAAGCGCGAGGGAGGGCCAGCGCAATGCCCAGGATGTCCGCCGTCGAGGCCGCCGTGCGTGTGCTGGAGAAGGAGGGGACCTCGGTCGCGTTCGGGGTTCCCGGCGCGGCGATCAACCCACTCTACGCCGCGCTCCGCCAGCACGGCGGCATCCGCCACATCCTCGCCCGTCACGTCGAGGGCGCCTCGCACATGGCGGAGGGCTACACCCGCGCCAGGGCCGGCAACATCGGGGTCTGCATCGGCACCTCCGGCCCGGCCGGCACCGACATGATCACCGGGCTTTACTCGGCGTCCGCGGACTCGATCCCGATCCTCTGCATCACCGGCCAGGCGCCCCGGGCCAAGCTCCACAAGGAGGACTTCCAGGCAGTCGACATCGAATCGATCGCGAAGCCGGTGACCAAATGGGCCGTCACCGTACGCGAGCCGGCGCTGGTGCCGATGGTCTTCCAGAAGGCGTTCCACGTCATGCGCTCGGGCCGCCCGGGACCGGTGCTGATCGATCTCCCGGTCGATGTCCAGACCGGCGAGGTCGAGTTCGACGACGAGACCTACGCCCCGCTCGAGGTCTACAGGCCGCGGGCCACGCGCGCCCAGATCGAGAAGGCGCTCGGCATGCTGAACGCGGCGGAGCGGCCGCTGATCGTCGCCGGCGGCGGGGTGATCAACGCCGATGCCGCCGCGCTCCTGGTCGAGTTCGCCGAGACCACCGGGGTCCCGGTCATCCCGACGCTCATGGGCTGGGGCTCGATCCCCGACGACCACCCGCTGATGGCCGGCATGGTCGGGCTCCAGACCAGCCACCGCTACGGCAACCGGACCTTCCTCGGGTCCGACTTCGTGCTCGGCATCGGCAACCGCTGGGCCAACCGCCACACCGGGTCGATCGAGGTCTACACCGCCGGACGCACCTTCGTGCACGTCGACATCGAGCCGACCCAGATCGGCCGCGTGTTCGGCCCGGACTTCGGGATCGTCTCGGACGCCGGCGCGGCGCTCGCGCTGTTCGTCGAGGTGGCGAATGCGTGGCGCGCCGAGGGCCGGCTCAGGGACTGGAGCGAGTGGGCCAGCGCCTGCGAGCACCGAAAGCTGCACATGCTCCGGCGGACCCACTACGACCAGGTCCCGCTCAAGCCGCAGCGAGTCTACCAGGAGATGAACGAAGCGTTCGGGCGCGACACCTGCTACGTCACCACGATCGGCCTCTCCCAGATCGCCGGCGCCCAGTTCCTCCACGTCTACAAGCCCCGGAATTGGATCAACTGCGGCCAAGCCGGCCCGCTCGGCTGGACGTTGCCTGCAGCGCTCGGAGTGCGCGCCGCCGACCCGGACCGGGAAATCGTCGCCCTCTCCGGCGACTACGACTTCCAGTTCCTGATCGAGGAGCTCGCCGTCGGCGCCCAGCACAAGCTGCCCTACCTGCACGTCGTGGTGAACAACTCCTACCTCGGCCTGATCCGCCAGGCCCAGCGCGGCTTCGAGATGGACTTCGAGGTCAGCCTCGCCTTCGACAACATCAACAACGAGGAGGTGGAGGGCTACGGCGTCGATCACGTGACGGTGGCGGAGGGCCTCGGCTGCAAGGCGGTTCGCGTGCGCAGCCCGAACGAGTTCAAGGAGGCGTTCGCCCGGGCGCGTGCGCTGATGGAGGAGCACCAGGTGCCGGTGGTGCTGGAGTTCATCCTCGAGCGCGTGACCAACGTCTCGATGGGCACCGAGCTGCACAGCGTCAGCGAGTTCGAGGAGATCCTCTGCCTCGACCCGTCGCTCACCCTCGACGACGTCTCGGGCTCGGCGCTGCGGACCAACCCCGAAGGGAGCGGGCCGGCGCAGCAGCAGGACGAGCCGGCGCCCGCCTGAGCCGGACGGCCGCCGCTCAGGCGGCGCTCCGGGCCTCGCTCACCGCCGCCTCGATCGCGAGCAGGCGGCGCTTCGCCGGCACGCCCCAGCGGTAGTTGTGGATCACGCCCGAGCCCAGGATCACCCGGTGGCAGGGGATGAGCCAGGAGACGTTGTTCCGGCCGACCGCGCGGCCGACCGCCCGCACCGCCGTCGGCTGCCCGATCGCGACGGCGATGTCCCGGTACGAGGTCAGGTGGCCGAAGGGGATCCGGAGCAGGGCTTCCCAGACCTTGATCTGAAAGTTGGTCCCCTTCAGGTGCAGCCGCAGGCCGCGGGTCCCGGGCTCGAGCGAGACGGCGCGCTCCGCGAGCGCGGCGGTCGCCGCCTCGTCAGGGACCAGGGTGGCGCCCCGCCATTCCGCCTCGAACGCCTCGAGCACCGGCCGGTCGTCGTCGCCGGCGAAGGCGAGCCAGCAGATGCCGCGCGGCGTGGCCCCGAGCAGGATCCGCCCGAGGGGCGTGTCGTGCAGGCCGTAGCGGATCTCGAGCCCGCTGCCGAGGGCCTTGAACTCGCCGGGGGTCATGGCCTCGCAGGCGACGAACAGGTCGTGCAGCCGGGACGGGCCGGACAGCCCGACGTCGAGCGCGGTGTCCAGGACGCTCGCCTCGCCCTCGAGCCGCGCCTTGGCGTGGCCGAGGGTGACGTACTGCAGGAAGCGCTTCGGGCTGATCCCGGCCCAGCGCAGGAAGGTCCGCTGGAAGTGAAACGACGACATCGCCGCGGAGGCTGCGACCTCCTCGAGCGAGGGCTGCTCCTGGTAGTGCTCGACGATGTAGCGGATCGCGCTCGCGATCCTGGCGTGGTCCGGCCCGCCCGGCAGAGCGGCGGCCTCATGTGGCACGGTGGTGAGCATCGGCGTGATCTCCCTCGGGATCACCCGACTCTGCCACCGGCGCCGGGCCGGCGCCCACCCGGATCTTGCGGGACGCGAGTCGTCTTCAGCCCCGCTGCGCCCGGACCTGATCGACCAGGCCGTTGAAGGCGTCGAGGAAGGCCGCCGCGACCACCTTGCCCTCGTTGGTGTTGCTGTAGCCGCCGAGCCCGCCGAGGCCACCGAGGCCGCTCGCCGCGAACGCGCCGCCGAGCGCGTCGGTCGACTTCGCGCTGCCCTCGGAGCTCGCCGCCTGGACCCCGCTGCGTTGATCGACCAGGGTCAGGAAGGTCTGCGCCTCCTGGAACTGGACCCCGCCGGCGAGGCCGGCGAGGGTGCCGCCGAAGCCGCTGTTGCCGAGCAGCCCGCCGAGGGCGCCGCCGAGGCCGCCGGCGTTGTCCTCGGTGAAGGTCACGAAGGGGGTGAGCAGGTAGTCGGCCGCGACCATCTGGCCGCCGCCGACGTTGCTGCCGCCCTGGAGCATGCCGGAGCTGGCGAGGTCGCGCTCCTGCTGCATCCGGCTCAGCGCCTGGCCCCGCTCGACCACGGCGAAGCAGCCGCTCTGGGCGGCCATCAGGCGGAGCATCGGGATCGGCGACTCGAGCCCGTACTGGGCGAGCGCGAAGCTGTCCTGCCGTTCGACCAGCGCCAGCGTGCCGAGCGGCTCCTCGCACTTCCGGAGAGCGACCTCCTCGCCCTGCGCGTTGCCGGCCTCGCCGGCGGACCCCTGCACCAGCGAGCCGCCGCTGCCGAGCTCGGTCGAGCTGCAGGCGCCGAGCCCAACGGCGAGGGCCGCTGCCGCGATGATCGTTCTGGTCATGACTGCTCCCCTGGTTGGCATCCGCATCGTCCGGCGTCAGCCGGCGCGCCGGATCTGAAAGTCGCGGCAGCCGGAAGTCAGGATCCGCCCCGCAATGGTCCGGCCGTCGGCCCCGACCTCGCCCGCGAGGTCGTGCTTCTGAAAGCCCCACGACCGGTCGATCCACGCGCCCGCGTCGAGCCGGAGGCGGCGCGACGCCGGGTCGAAGCTGCCGGTCGCCTCGAAGCTGCCCGGCTGGAACGAGAGCGCGGAGCCGGTCGGGAAGAACTCGAACCGCGCGGTCACCCGTCCGCCGGCGGGCGCGCCCAGGTCCAGGGCCATGCCGATCGTGTCCTGCTGGCAGCGGTAGGTGCCCTCCCAGCGACCGGCCAGATCGGCCGGCTGGAACGCCTTCGGCGGCTCCCGGATGACCGGTGCCAGCGCCACCCGCTCCTCCGGCGCCGGAGCCGGCTCCGGTCGGGGCGCCGGCGGCGCGGCACGCCCGCTGCCGGCACCGGCGGAGGCGGCGGCCAGCCGCTCGAGCCGCTCGCGCGCGATCGGCGCGAACAGGCCGTCGGGGAACCGCGCCAGGTAGGTCTCGAACAGGGCGGGGCTGTCCGCGCCCTCGATGCTTTCCCAGAACATCAGCTCGGCGCGCTCGGAGCCGCCGCGATACCCGTCGCCCGCCGGCTGCGAGGGCGTCTCGACCACCTCCGGCTGGCGCAGCGCGGCGAGGTCCTGCGCCCCCTCGGAGCTGAAGTAGAACTCGCCGGTCAGCGAGCTGTTCTCCCAGGGCACCTGGCGCTCCCCGGTCGCCTGCATGACCTTGACCCGGACCGTCCGGAAGGCGCTCTCCGCGACCAGCCCGGGCTGGCTGATGGTCTCGGCCAGGGCCTGGGTGTAGGGGCTGTTCCGGCCGGTGCCGTCGAGGGCAACGTCGCCGGGCGAGGTGGCGTAGGCGATCAGGGTGCCGCGCGGCGCGTCGACCGCGGTGAAGCCGCGCGCCGCCGAGCGGACGCTCCGGGCGACCGGGTTGTCCCGGCAGGCGTCGAGGATCAGGATGTTCATCCGGTTGCGGGCCGCCTCCGCCTGCGCCAGCACCCAGTCGAGCGGGATCGCCTCGATCTCGAGATCGGGCTCGCGCTCGATCCGCGCCGCGACCGGGATCAGGTAGTTGACGCCCTTCGCCTGGACCCCGTGGCCGGCGAAGTAGAACAGCCCGACCGTGTCCTCGCCGGCCGTTTCGAGCCGCCGCCCGAACTCCTGGATCGCCCGCTTCATGTCGTGCTGGTCCACGTCGACCCGTTCCAGCACCTCGAACCCGAGGCCCTCGAGCGTCTCGGCCATCAGGCGGGCGTCGTTCGGCGGGTTGACCAGCGCCGGAAGGTGGTCGTAGGCGCCGTTGCCGATCACGAGGGCGACCCGGGTCTCCGCCCGCGCTCCGCCCGGCAAGGCGACGGCGAGCAGCGCGAGCACGAACCATAGACGATTCACCAGGACGCGATGACGCATCACGCGAGACCCGCGGCAGACGACCCATTCACAGCCATCTAGCGCACATCGGGGATCGGCCGCCAGAGGTTCCTTCGCGGCCACCGGATTTCCTCCCGGGGTAGAGAAACATCCGCCGCCCCGACGAAGCGGACGGGATCGGCAGGCGCATCCTGGCCCCCGCTACAACGAGCGGTGGAGCTCCGTTCCAGAGAGCCGGCACGCCGCCCGCGCGCGGGGGTCTCGTCGGCGCCCCTGGGTACCGGTGAAGGAGATCTTGCGCCGCATGAGCGCAGACCTTATCTTCTACCTCAGGTTGATTATCCGGTTCCAACCTCGGAAGGGTCTGCCGACCATGCGCATCCTGTCTCTTCTCGCGGTCGCCTCCGTCATGAGCGCCTCGGCCGCCGCTGCGGGCGAAAACGGCGCGGTCGACGCGCAGAACTGCCGCTCCTCGATGGAGCAGTGGGTCAAGCACGAAGCGGCTGGAGGACTGAAGATCCTCGAGACGCACTTCCGCGCCGGCGCGATCGGCGTGTTCACGGTCCGCTGGGACAATGGCGCCGAGCAGCTGGTCACCGTCATGCCATCGACCGGAGCCGACGGCAGGTCTGCCGTGTGCATGGTGGCGCGGGAGACCCTGAAGGGCGGCGGCCAGGCGGCGCTCGCGACCGGGGACGGCGGCCGGGGCTGACCGCTTCGGCAGCGCCCCGACGGGGCGGCGCCGCGGGCCGCTCCCGCCTTCTTTCCTGCGCAGAGGCCAGGGCGGTGCGGCGCCGGTCGTCGGACCGCCGTCGCTTGCTCGCGATCGAGGCGGGCGCCGGGTCGCGCGGCGGTCAGTTCTCGAACACGATCTTCGGGAATGGCTTCCGGCGCGCAGCGCCGCTCTCCGGCGCGAGCTTGGCGCCGATCTGACGCGCAATCTCCAGGTACACCGCCGCCTGCGCGCTGTCGGGCCGGGTCACGACCGGCGAGCGCCCGGCGTCGGTCAGCTCCCGGATCTGGAGGTCGAGCGGGATCTCGCCGAGGAAGTCGACGCCGAAGGTCTCGGCGGTCGTGCGCGCGCCGCCCTGGGCGAAGATCTCCGACCGGCCGCCGCAGTGCGGGCAGAGGAAGTAGCTCATGTTCTCGATCACGCCGAGGATCGGGACGTCGACCTTGCGAAACATGTTGACCGCCTTGCGGGCGTCGAGCAGCGCGATGTCCTGCGGCGTCGAGACGATCACCGCGCCGGCGAGCGGGACCCGCTGCGCCATCGTCAGCTGGGCGTCGCCGGTGCCGGGCGGCAGGTCCACCACCAGCACATCGAGCTCGCCCCACTCGACGTCGCTCACCATCTGCTGGATCGCGCTCTGCACCATCGGGCCGCGCCAGATCATCGGGGCGTCCTCGTCGACCAGGAAGCCCATCGACATCACCTTGATGCCGTAGTTCTCCATCGGCCGGAGCTTCTTGCCGTCGGGGCTCGAGGGCTTGCCGGTGATGCCGAGCATCCGCGGCTGCGAGGGGCCGTAGATGTCGGCGTCGAGCAGCCCCACCCGGCGGCCGAGCGCGGCGAGCGCGAGGGCGAGGTTGGCCGAGGTGGTCGACTTCCCGACGCCGCCCTTGCCGGAGGCCACCGCGATCACCGCGCCGATCCCGGGCAGCCCCGTCTGGCCGCTTCCGCCCGTGGCCGGGGCGCGCGGCCCCGCCGCCGGGCCGGAGGGCGCCGCCCTGGGCGAAGCGCCGCCACCCGGCCGCTCCGCCGTCAGGACGGCGGTGACCGAGGTCGCTCCGGGGAGCGCGAGCACCGCCGCCTCGCTCGCCTGGCGCACCGGCTCCTTGGCCTCGGCCTCGCTCGGCTCGACCTCGAGCGCGAAGCCGATGTTGCCGTCCCGGATCACGATCCCGCTGACCATGCCCAGATCGACCACGCTCCGCCCGCGGGCAGGATCGACCACGGCGGCCAGCGCGCCGAGCACCTGCTCCTTCGTGATCTGAGCCATGGTTGAACGCCTCAGTTGTCGCACGATATAGACGGGAACGGCCGGACGATGTGGTAGATCGCTCTGGGTCCGGCCGCTCCGAGTGATATAATGATGGGCGCGAGGCGGGCAAAGCCCGGCTCATCCTTCCGCTCAGCAGACAGGGTAGCGCGCGCGATGCCGTGGAACAATCAAGGCGGCGGCTGGCAGGGTGGCGGTGGCCAGGGCCCGTGGGGCGGTCGCCCGGGTGGCGGTGGCGGCCAGCAGCCACCGGACCTCGAGGAGCTTCTGCGCCGCAGCCAGGAGCGGATCAAACGGTTCTTCCCCGGCGGTGGGGGCCCGGGCGGGGTCGGGCCCGGCGGCTTCGGCGGCAATCGCCGGCTGATGGTCATCGTTCCGCTGGTGCTGTTCGCGATCTGGCTGGTCAGCGGCTTCTACCGCGTGCAGCCGGACGAGCAGGGTGTCGTGCTCCGCTTCGGCGAGTGGGTCAAGACCACCCAGCCCGGCCTCAACTGGCACATCCCGGCGCCGATCGAGACGGTCTTCACGCCCAAGGTCACGCGCTCCAACCGGGTCGAGATCGGGTTCCGCTCGGGCGCCGATCTCGGCCGGAGCGAATCGACGCGCGACATCGCGAACGAGAGCCTGATGCTGACCGGTGACGAGAACATCGTCGACATCAACTTCGTCCTGCTCTGGCAGATCAAGGACGCCGGCCAGTTCCTGTTCAACATCCGCGATCCCGAGGCCACCGTGAAGGCGGTGGCGGAGAGCGTGATGCGCGAGATCGTCGGCCAGACCCCGATCGCGGAGGCGACCACCGAGGCCCGTGGCGCGATCGAACTCGAGGCGCGCGAGCTGACCCAGAAGATCCTGGACGACTACGGTGCCGGCGTCCTGGTCACCCAGGTGCAGCTCCAGAAGGTCGATCCGCCGCAGGAGGTGATCGACGCGTTCCGCGACGTGCAGCGCGCCCAGGCCGACCGCGAGCGGCTGCAGAACGAGGCGGAGACGTTCGCCAACGACATCCTGCCGCGCGCCCGGGGCGAGGCGGAGCGGCTCCTCCAGGAGGCGCAGGCGTTCCGCCAGGAGGTGGTCGCCCGGGCCGAGGGTGACGCCCAGCGCTTCCTCTCGGTGTACAACGAGTACGACAAGGCGCGCGACGTCACGACGCGACGGATCTACCTCGAGACGATGGAAGAGGTGCTCCGCGACATGAACAAGGTGGTGATCGACCAGTCGGCGGGCGGCAACGGCGTCGTGCCGTATCTGCCCCTGCCCGAGCTCGAGCGCAGGGCGCGCGAGCGTGCCGCCGACGGCAGCCCGACCCTCGGAGACCAGCCATGAACCGCAACGCCCTCCTGATCGGTCTCGGCGTCGTCGCCGCCCTCGTCCTGATCCTGCTGTCGAGCACGCTGTACACCGTGCATCAGACGCAGCAGGCGCTGGTCCTGCAGTTCGGCAACCCGAAGCGGGTGGTCAAGGAGCCCGGGCTCGACTTCAAGTGGCCGTGGCAGAACGCGGTCTACGTCGACCGCCGGGTGCTCGACTTCGATGCCGCCTCGGAGGAGGTCATCCTCGGCGACCAGAAGCGGCTCGTGGTCGACGCCT
>DASUSF010000408.1:0-12068 GCA_036375275.1 Geminicoccaceae bacterium
CAGCGACCAGCACGACGCGCGCTCCGGCCGGCGGCCTCTCGGTGCGGCTGCGGGTCGGGTCCGGCCCCGGCGCTGGCGCCACCCGTCCCGAAGAAACCGTCGACGGCCCGGCCCCGGTCGGCGACGTGCCCGCTCCGGCGGCGCCGCGGGAGATCCCCGACACCGGCCTCGAGCTCGAGTTCCTGCTCAACCTGATGCTCAAGGCGATGTACGTCGTCGGGGCGGACCGGCAGAGCCGGCTGGTCGATCATCTGAAGCTCGTCCCGGCGGTCGTCTTCGACCTGATGGAGGAGGCGCGGACCCGCTCGCTGATCCAGTCTCTCGGCGCGGCCGCCAGCGGCGAGGTCCGCTACGAGCCGACCGCCCGCGGGCGGGAACGCGCGAGCGAGGCGCTGGCGCAGTCGCCGTACATCGGCCCCGCCCCGGTCCCGCTCGCAGCCTACCAGGAGCAGGTCCGGCGCCAGGGCATCCGGCGGGAGAACGTCGACCAGAAGATCCTCCAGGAGCGCCTCTCCCACTTGGTGCTGTCCGGCGACATCGAGCACCAGCTCGGGCCGGCGATCAACACCGGATCGGCGATCCTCCTCTACGGCGAATCCGGCAACGGCAAGACCTCGATCGCGACCGCCGTGGCGCGGATGTTCCGGGACCGGATCTACATCCCCTACTGCCTCGAGGTCGACGGCCAGATCATCAACATCTTCGACCCGACGCTGCACCGCGCGCGGCCGGCCGGGGACGGCGCGTCCGAGCGGGGGGTGGATCAGCGCTGGGTCGCGTGCGAGCGGCCGGTGATCCTGAGCGGCGGCGAGCTCACGCTGGAGATGCTCGACCTGAACCGCGATCCGGTCGCGCGCGTCGCCGAGGCGCCGCTCCAGCTGAAGGCGGCGAACGGGATCTTCATCCTCGACGACTTCGGCCGCCAGATCGTGCAGCCCCAGGTCATGCTCAACCGCTGGCTGCTGCCGCTCGAGTACGGCGTCGACTACCTGTCGCTGCGCACGGGCAAGAAGTTCCCGGTGCCGTTCGACGTCCTGGTGATCTTCTCGACCAATCTCCCGCCGCACCAGCTGATGGACGACGCCATGATGCGACGGGTGCCCTACAAGCTCGCGATCCGCCCGCCGTCGCCGCAGGAGTACGCGGAGATCTTCGACCGGGTGTGCGCCCAGCACGACCTCACGCTGCCGGACGACGTGATCCCGGCGCTGCTCGACGATTTCTACGTCCGGAACGGCATCAGGCTCGCCCGCTACCAGCCGAAGTTCCTGGTCGAGCACGTCCTGGCGATCTGCCAGTACGAGGAGATGCCGCCGCGCATCGACCGGGAGCTGGCGGTGCAGGCGGCGCGCCACCTCGCCGTCCAGGGCTGACCCGGCGCGCATCCATCGGGCGGCGATGATCGCCGCTCCAGGGTCCGTGCCGGGCGCGGCATCTGACCGCCCTCGGCAAGTTTGGGTCGCGCGATCTCCATCGCCCCGAGCGGGCCTCTGTTAGAGCGCTATCTCGTGCGGAGACCGGCGGGCTCGGGAGGCAGGCGATGAAGACGGAGGCGCGGGTGGTGGTGATCGGCGGTGGCGTGGTCGGCGTCTCGACGCTCTACCATCTCGCCAGGAAGGGCTGGTCGGACGTGGTCCTGGTCGAGCGCAGGGAGCTCACCTCCGGCTCGACCTGGCACGCCGCGGGGCTGCTCCCGCTGTTCAACATGAGCTACTCGGTCGGCCAGATCCACAAGTACTCGGTCGCGCTCTACCAGCGGCTCGAGGAGGAGACCGGACAGAACGTCGGCTTCAGCCAGTGCTCGAACATCCGCCTCGCCCTGAACCGCGACCGGATGGACGAGTACCGCCAGTACGCCGGGGTCGCGGAGACGATCGGGGTCAGGGTCGAGTTCCTGACGCCGGAGCAGGTCAAGGAGATCTGGCCGCTCTGCAACGTCGACGGGCTGGTCGGCGCGATCCGCCATCCCGAGGACGGCTACATCCAGCCGGCCGACCTCACCCAGGCGCTCGCCCGCGGCGCCCGCACCCTGGGCGCCGAGATCCACCGCCAGACCACGGTCACCGGGATCGAGCGGACCCGCTCCGGCGAGTGGCGGGTGGTGACCGACAGGGGCACGATCAGGTGCGAGCACGTGGTCTCGGCGAGCGGCAACTTCGCCCGCCGGACCGGCGCCATGGTCGGGCTCGACGTGCCGGTGATCCCGGTCGAGCACCAGTACATCGTGACCGAGCCGCACCCCCTGATCGTCGAGCGGAAGCGCCAGGGGCTGCCGGAGATGGGGGTGCTCCGGGAGAGCGACGGCAGCTGGTACATGCGCGAGGAGCGGGGCGGCCTCCTGCTCGGCCCCTACGAGAAGGGCGCGCCCTGCTGCTACGTCGACGGGCCGCGCGAAGACAGCGAGTACGAGCTGTTTACCGAGGACCTGGAGCGGCTCGAGCCGCACATCGAGGCGGCGATCAACCGCGTCCCGGCCTTCGGCGAGGTCGGGATCAAGCAGGTCTACAACGGCGCGATCGCGTACACGCCCGACGGCAGCCCGATCATCGGGCCGGCCTGGGGGCTCCGGAACTTCTGGCTCAACGAGGGCCACAGCTTCGGCGTCACCGCCGCCGGCGGCGCCGGCTGGCAGCTCGCCAGCTGGATCGTCGACGGCGAGCCCTCGATCGACATGCTGGGGGTGGACCCGCGCCGGTTCGGGGACTACGCGACCAAGGGCTACCTCCGCCGGAAGAACGAGGAGGCCTACGCCAACGTCTTCACGATCCACTTTCCGGACGAGGAGCGCCCGGCCGCCCGCCCGCTCCGCCAAGCTCCGTGCCACGACCGGATGAAGGCGCTGGGCGCGGTCTTCGGCCAGAAGTCCGGCTGGGAGCGTCCGAACTGGTTCGCCCCCGAAGGGATGCCACGGGTCGACGACTGGTCGTTCCGCCGCTCGGCCTGGTTCGAGCACGTCGGCGCCGAGTGCCGGAACGTCATGGAGAACGTCGGCCTGCTCGACATGACGGCGTTCGCGAAGTGCCGGATCAGCGGCCCCGGCGCCGAGGCGTTCCTGGACCGGCTGGTCGCGAACCGCCTGCCCAAGACGGTCGGCCGGGTCAACCTCTGCCATGCGCTGGCGCCGAGCGGCGGCGTCCATTCCGAGTTCACGGTCCAGCGCGAGGCGCCGGACCGCTTCTACCTGGTCTCCGCCGGCGCCTACCAGCGCCTCGACCACGACTGGATCTGGCGCCACATGCCCGACGACGGCTCGGTCCAGTTCCAGAACCTGACCGGCGCGATGGGCGTCCTGGTGATCGCCGGGCCGAAGGCGCGCACGCTGCTCGGGCGCGTCACCGACGCCGACCTCTCGAGCGCCGCCTTCCCCTGGCTCAGCGGGCGCGAGATCGTGGTCGGGATGGCGCCGGTGAAGGCGCTCCGGGTGAACTTCGTCGGCGAGCTCGGCTACGAGCTGCACCACGGCATCGAATACCAGAACCACGTCTTCGACACGCTGATGGCCGCGGGCGCCGACCTCGACCTCAGGCCGTTCGGCATCCGGGCGATGGACTCGCTCCGGATCGAGAAGTCGTACCGCATGGTCGGGACCGAGCTCTCGATCGAGTACGCGGCCTTCGAGTCCGGGCTCGACCGCTTCGTGCACCCGGACAAGGGCGACTTCATCGGGCGGGACGCGCTCGTCCGCTGGCGCGAGAAGGGCTTCAGGAACCGGTTCGTCACGTTCGAGGTGGAGGGCGTGGCGGACGCGGACGCGCTCGGCAACAATCCGATCTACGAGAACGGCGCGCTGGTCGGTCGCGCGACCGGCGGCAACTACGGCTTCCGGCTCGGCAGGTCGCTGGCCCTCGGCATGGTCCGCCCGGACCTCGGCGAGCCCGGCACCGAGCTGTCGATGGACATCCTCGGCCGGCGGCATCCGGTGCGGGTGATCGACGAAAGCCCCTACGATCCGGAGAACCGGCGGCTCAGGGCGTAGCCTCTGCCACGTCCTCGACGATGCCGGCGTAGACCTCGGCGAGCGGCAGCGTGATCGCCAGGGCCTCCAGCCGAAGCCCGGCGTCGCCGGTCAGGTCCTCGTATCGCCAGACGTCGCCGTCGCGGGCGTAGTGCTCGATCCGCCGCTCGCTCCGGGCGACGAGGAGGTAGTGGCGGAGCGACGGGAGCCGCCGGTAGAGCCGCCACTTCTCGCCGCGGTCCCGCGCCTCCGTGCTCTCGGAGAGCACCTCGGCGATCAGCACCGGTGCCTCGAAGAACCGCGGCTCGGGGTCGAACGGCGAGCAGTCGACGAACACGTCGGGCGAGAGCAGGTTGGCATCGTCGATCCGGATGAAGGCGCCGTCGCCGTAAGGCCGGCAGGGCTTACCAGCGAGCCGGGTCCCAAGGGCGATCAGGAGCCCGGCGCTGAGGGCGAAGTTGGCCCGGCGCCCGCCGGTCATCATCACGATCCGGCCGTGGATCAGCTCCTGGCGAGGCTCGTCCTCGCCGAGCCTCGAAAGATAGGTGTCGGCGTCGAGCAGCTCGTCCGCAGGCAGGGCAGTGGCCATCGGCAACCTCCGCGGCCGAGCCTACAGCATCGGGTGGCGAGACAGAAGAATCCCCGACGCCGGAAGCCGCCTCGAGCAGAGGCGACCGCGGGATGGCCCGAGCGGCCTCGCCCGGAGCTCGGGCGCCGTCCAGCGGCGTCAGGCGGCCTGGAAGCGGATCCGGGTGGCTCCTTCCAGCAGATCGGCGACCGCCGGCGGCACCTCGAGCCTCTCGCGCACCCGCTCGAGCACCCGGATCTCGCGCCGGTTCAGCCGGCGATCGGACGCGATGACGTCGCAGGCGAGCGCGTAGGCGGCCTCGCGGAGCGTCGGCGAGAGCGCTTCCCGGATCATCGCGAACGCCCGGTCGACGCCCGCGGGCTGGCCGATCATCTCCGAGCACGCCATCGCCATCTCGGTCACCTGCGCGCGGTCGATCTGGTCGAAGACCGGCAGGTGGTTGACCAGATCGCTGATGATGGTGATCTCGTCGTCCGAGATGTCGGTGTCGGCTTCGGCGACGATGACCATCGTGTAGATCAGGGCGGCTTGCGGGCTGAGCATCCGGAGGCTCCTGGAGGGCTGGGCGAGAGGGCGCCGGTCGCGCATCATCCGGGACGCAGCTGAACGTCGCGTAAACGTGGGCGCGGACGTGGGAGTGGAACGGGGCGGGCCGCGCGGGGCGGTTGCGCAGCCGAAAGCCTGGAGAGCCCGATGGTGCGCCTGACCGTCCTGCTGATCGTCCTGCTGGCGCCGCCGCTCGCGGCGCGGAGCGACGCCGCGCCCGCCCCGGAGGCGCTCCGCGAGTGGCGCGCCTGGGCGGTATCGGCGGTCGAGCACCCGCCGGGCGGGATCCAGCCGTTTCCCGCGCTCGCCGAGCGGCTGCGCGAGCTGATCGCGAAGCGCCGGGCGGACGCCGCGGGGCTCGAGCCGCTCGCGCCCGATCAGGGTCTCGAGCGGGCCGCGCGGGCGCACGCGATCGACATGCTGCGCCGGGGCTTCATGGCGCACGAGAACCCGGACGGCCTGACCGTCAGCGATCGGGTGGCGCTGCTCGCCCGAGGCTTCGTCGGGATCGCCGGCGAGAACCTCGCCGAGCACGAGGGGCTGGCGCTCGCCGACCTCGAGGCGCAGGTCGGCCCCCTCGCGGTCAAGATGGCCGACGGCTGGATGGCGAGCGAAGGGCACCGCGCCAACATTCTCCGCCCGGACTACACCCACGACGCCATCAGCGCCTTCGTCCAGGGCGCGCGGCTGGTGATCGTCCACGTCTTCGGCGCGCGCCTGGCCGCGCTCGAGACCGGGCTCGAGTTCGAGCAGCCGGCCGGCGGCGCGCTGCCGCTGGCGTTCGCCGACCGGCAGCCGAGCGGCTACGCCTACCGGGCGCACGGCCAGCCGGTCGAGGATCTGGTGGTGCTGGAGCCGACCTCCAGCGAGATCGCGGTCGATCCCGGCCTGTATCAGCTGATGTTCCTGTTCCCGAGCGACCGGGAGGGCAGCTTCGACGTTGCGGACGGCCCCTGGATCGACGTCCGCTGAGCCGCGGGCGTTGCGGCGGCCGCCGGCCGGCGCCATGTTGATGCGCGGGTGGCGATCGACGCGGGGGAGGACATGGAGCGGGCGACCCTCGAGCGGCTGCGCGAGGCGCGGGCCGCCAACCGGCCGGCCGCGCTGCTCCGCTGGCTCGACAGCGGCGAGGAGGCGCTGGTGGTCGAGGGCGGGCCAATGACCGGCGCCGCGGTCGACGACGCGGTCCGGCGCGCCGTGGCCCATGCCTGGCGGCGCGATCGCGGCGCCACGCTCGAGACCGCGCGCGGTCCCCTGTTCATCCAGGTGTTCAACCCGCCGCTCCGGCTGATCGTGGTCGGCGCCGTGCACATCACGCAGGCGCTCGCGCCGATGGCCCAGCTCGCCGGCTACGACGTGACGGTGGTCGATCCCAGGCGCGCCTTCGCCAGCGACGAGCGGTTCCCCGACGTCAAGGTCAGCGTCGAGTGGCCGGACGAGGCGCTGGACCAGCTCCGGCCCGATGCCCGGACCGCGGTCGTGACCCTGACCCACGACCCGAAGCTCGACGATCCGGCGCTCGACCGCGCGCTCCGCTCGGACGCGTTCTACATCGCGGCCCTCGGCAGCCGCCGGACCCATGCGAGCCGGATCGAGCGGCTCGAGGCGCTCGGCCACGACGCGGCCGCGATCGCCCGCATCCATGGCCCCGCCGGGCTCTCGATCGGGGCGGTCAGCCCGGCCGAGATCGCGCTCTCGGTCATGGCGGAGATGACCCGGACGCTGCGCGAGGTGCCGGAGCCGTGAGGTTCGGCCCGACCCCGCTCGCGGAGGCCGAAGGCGCGCTCCTCGCCCACTCGGTGCGCGCCGGCGGCAGGACCTTCAAGAAGGGGCGACGGCTCCAGGCGGACGATCTGGCCGCGCTCGGCGAGGCCGGCATCGGCGAGGTGATCGCCGCGATCCTGGAGCCCGGCGACGTCCACGAGGACGAGGCCGCGGCCCGGCTCGCGACCGCGCTCGCCGGGACGGAGGTGCAGGTCGAGCGGCCGTTCACCGGGCGTTGCAACCTGCTCGCGGACGCGGCCGGCGTGCTTCGCCTCGATGCCGCGCGCGTCGACCGGCTGAACCGGATCCACGAGGCGGTGACGCTGGCGACGCTCCCCGACTTCGCCGTCCTGCAGCCGCGCCAGATGGTCGGGACGGTCAAGATCATCCCGTTCGCGGTGCCGGGCACCGTCCTGGAGCGCTGCCTCGAGGTGATCGACGGGACGCCGCTGCTCGAGGTCGCCCCGTTCCGGCCGCTGGAGGTGGCCCTGATCCAGACCCGCCTCGACGGCACCAAGGAGAGCGTGCTCGACAAGACGGTCGCCATCACCGCGGACCGGATCGCCCGGACCGGCGGCCGGCTGATCGGCGAGGCCCGCTGCGCCCACGACACCCGCGCGCTCGCCCGGCGGATCGAGGAGGCCGGCGGCGACCTCCTGCTGATCGCCGGCGCCTCGGCGATCACCGACCGCGAGGACGTGCTGCCGGCGGCGATCCGCGCGGCCGGCGGCGAGATCGAGCACTTCGGCATGCCGGTCGACCCCGGCAACCTGATCCTCCTCGGGCGCCTCGGCGGGCGGCCGGTGCTCGGCCTGCCCGGCTGCGCCCGCTCGCCCAAGCTGAACGGCTTCGACTGGGTCCTGCAGCGCCTCGCCGCCGGGATCGAGGTCGGCCCGGCGGCGATCATGGGCATGGGCGTCGGCGGTCTGCTGGCCGAGATCCCGACCCGTCCGCAGCCGCGCGCCGAGAGCCCGGGCCGCCCGGGCAAGGTCGCGGGCCTCGTGCTCGCGGCGGGGCAGTCGCGCCGCATGGGTCGCGACAACAAGCTGCTCGCCGACCTCGAGGGCAAGCCGATGATCGCGCACGTCGTCGACGCGCTGCTCGCGTCCCGGGCGAGCCCGGTCATCCTGGTCACCGGGCATGAAGCGGACCGGGTGCGCGCGGCCCTCGGCGAGCGGAAGGTCGAGGTCGTGCACAATCCGGCGTACGCCCTGGGGCTCAGCACCTCGCTCCGGGCCGGGCTCGCCGCGCTGCCCGAGGATGCCGAGGGCGTGCTGATCGCGCTCGCCGACATGCCGCGGCTGACCGCCGCCGCGCTCGATCGGCTGATCGCGGCGTTCAATCCGCTCGAGGGCCGCGGCATCGTGGTGCCGACGGTGCGTGGCAAGCGCGGCAACCCGGTGATCTTCGCGACCCGGTACGCGGAGGCGATGGCGCAGGTCGCGGGCGACGTCGGCGCGCGCCACCTGCTCGGGGAGCACGCCGACGACGTGGTCGAGATCGAGATGGACGACGACGCGGCGCTCCTGGACGTCGACACGCGCGCCGCCCTCGAGGCGCTGCGGCGGGAGCGCGACGCGTCGGCGCCCGTGGAACCGGCATCCGCCGCCGGAGGTTGACCGCTTGGCGAGGCGCGGCGTCTCGCGCCGGTGGCGATCGAACATGAGCAGACGAAGCAAGTGGATCCTGGCGCCGCTCGCCGCCATCCTGGCGGTGCTCGGGCTGTTCGTCCTGATCTTCGACTGGAGCTGGCTGAAGGGGCTGGTCGAGGACCAAGCGTCGAGCGCGCTGGGCCGCCCGGTCGAGATCGGCGGCTTCGACGTCGCGCTGGACTGGGATCTCTCGCCGCGGATCGTCCTGGACGACGTCCGGGTCGCGAACCCGGAGTGGGCGCCCGACGAGCCGATGGCCGTGATCCCGCACGCCGAGGTGGAGGTCGACCTCTGGGCGCTCGTCGGCGGCAGGGTCGTGCTGCCGGACGTGGTGGTCGAAGGGCCGGAGGTCGCGCTCCTCAGCGGACCCGAGGGCCAGGCGAACTGGCGGCTCGGCGGCGAGGACAGGGGCGGCGAGCCCTCGGTGCCGGTGATCGGCAACCTCGACATCTCGAACGCCAGCGTCCGCTACGCCGACCTTCAGGCGAGCCGCGAGGTGAGGCTGAGCCTCGCGAACGTCCAGGGCCAGGCGCCGGCGGAGGGCGACCTCCGGCTGCACGCCGAGGGCGAGGCGGAAGGCCGGCCGCTGACCCTCGACCTCACCGGCGGGAGCCGCGCGGCGCTCGAGGGCGGCGGCGAGCCGTTCCCGTTCGCGCTCGACCTCGAGGTCGGCGACCAGACGCTGACCGTCGCGGGCAGCGCCACCGAGCCGCTCCAGGCGCGCGGCCTGTCCGCCACGGTCCAGGTCGAGAGCCGGACGCCGGACGACCTGCTCGCCCTGATCGGCATCCCCGAGCGCGGCTACCCGGCGCTGCAGATCGGGGCGATGCTCCATCGCGAGGGCGAGACGCTCCGCTTCGAGCAGCTCGACCTCCGTTTCGGCGAGAGCGATCTCCAGGGGAGCGGCGAGATCGGCCTCGGCGAAGGCCCGCTTCGGATCGCGGGCGATCTTCGCTCCGAGCTGGTGCGGATCGGCGACATCGACGCGCTCTGGCGCGATCCGGAGACCCCCCCGGGCGGCGCGGGGGGCGATCAGGCGGTGGCCGCCGGGATCGAGCGGGCGAGGGCGGCGCTCGAGCAGGCCAGGCGGCCGGTGACCGATCCGGAGACGCCGGAGGACACCACGCCGCGGCTCGGCTTCAGCTTCGCGGAGCTGCCGGAGTGGACGGTCGACGTCCGCTACGGCGCCGGACGGATCGAGGCCGAGGCGTTCGAGGTGACCGACCTGAACGTGCAGGCCCGTCTCGAGGACCAGGTCCCGGCGCTGGAAGGGACGGGGCGCGGCAGCTTCCGGGGGGAGCCGGTCACGCTCGATGCCCGGCTCGGGACGACCGAGGACGGCGAGCGCGCCACGGCCTCGCCCTACCCCATCGACGTGCGGGCGGAGGCCGGCGAGAGCCGGCTGGTCGCCGAGGGGACGATCGCGGAGGTGGCAGAGCTCCGCGGCATCGACCTCCGGATCGAAGCCCGGAGCCCCGCGCCGACGCAGCTCCTCGCCGCGGTCGGCGTGGACGCCCCCGACATCCCGGGGTTCGAGATCGCCGGCCACCTGTTGCAGAACGAAGCCACCTGGCAGGTCCAGGACCTCCTGGCGCGGGTCGGCGACAGCCAGATCCAGGGCACGGCCGCGGTCGACCGGAGCGGGGAGGTCCCGCTGATCACCGCCGACCTCAGCTCGAGCCGGCTGATCGCGAGCGACTTCATGCCGGAGGGAGAGGGGCAGCCGGAGGGGGAGGAGCAGCCGGAGGGCGAGGAGCAGCCGGCGGCGGACGAGGATGGCGCTCTGCGGTCGGACAACGCGCGGCCGCTGATCTCCGGAGCGGGGATCAACCTCGAGGCGCTTCCCGACGCCGACGTCGACCTCAGCTTCTCGGGCGACTACGTCGAGGTGCGGGAGTTCGTGCTCGAGCCGGTGACGCTGGATCTCCGGATCGCCGACAAGATCCCGGTGGTCAGTGGGAGCGCCGAAGGCCGCTATCGGGACTCGCCGCTCCATGTCGAGGTTCAGCTCGGCAGCGAGGCGTTTCTGGAGGACGGCGGGTCCACCCCCTACCCGGTCGATCTGGTGCTGATCTCCGGCGACACCCGCGCCGAGGCGCACGGCACCGTCGAACATCCCGGAAGCTACGCCGGGCTGGACGCGGCGGTGGCCCTGGAAGGCCCGGATCTGGATCAGCTCGGCGACATCCTGCAGATCTCGATGCCGCAGACGCCGCCCTATGCGCTCGCGGGCCAGCTGACCCGCGGCGAGCAGAGCTGGACCCTTCGCGAGCTCGACGGCACGATCGGCGACAGCGACGTCCACGGCCAGTTCACGGTGGAAGCCACCGCCGAGCGCCCCACCATTCAGGCCGAGCTCCGTTCCGACAATCTTGATTTCGACGATCTCGGCTCCCTGGTCGGCGCCCCGGTCGGGGCCGGCCCCGGCGAGACCGCATCGCCCGAGCAGGAGCGCGAGGCCGCCGCCGCCGCGGCCGACGCCGGGATCTTCCCGGACAAGCCTCTGGAGGTGCCCGACCTCCGGATGATGGACGCCCGCGTGCACTTCACCGGGGACAACGTCAAGGCGCCGAACCTGCCGATGGAGCAGGTGCTGATCGAGCTCCGGCTCGAGGACGGCACGCTCCGGCTCGAGCCGCTCGAGTTCAAGATCGCCGGGGGCGAGCTGACCTCGACGATCGTTCTCGACGCGCGCCCGAAGCCGATCGAGGCCAGCTTCGACATCGGGCTGCGCAACGCGGACCTGCAGCAGATCCTGCAGCCCTTCGACCTCGACTTCGCGGAGCTGGAGAGCCAGGAGGAGGGCATCGGCACGCTGTTCGGCCGGGCGCAGATCGACACCCGTGGCAACTCGATCCAGGCGATGGCGGCCGCGGCCAACGGCAAGCTCGCGCTGGTCATGGACGGGGGGCGGATCAACGCCCTGATTGTCGAGGCGATCGGGCTCGACCTCGGCGAGCTGTTCGGCCTCCTGTTCGAGGACACCGGCGGCGCGGACATGGTCCCGGTGCGCTGCTTCGTCGCGGACTTCGAGGTCCAGAGCGGGACCATGCAGACCAAGGCGCTGGTGCTCGACACCGCGGACAGCAAGGTCACCGGCGCCGGCCAGATCCTGCTCGGCGAGGAGCGGCTCGATCTCAGGCTGAAGGCGCACCCGCGGGACGCGAGCGTCCTCACCGCCGGAACGCCCGTCCGCATCCACGGGCCGCTCAGCGACCCGCAGGTCGAGGTGATTTCGGAGGAGCTGATCGAGAAGGGGCTCGCGGCCCTCGGGCTCGGCGTGGTCCTGCCGGTGATCGGCGCCGTGATCCCGTTCATCGAGACCGGCGACGGCGTGCCCAGCAACTGCGGGCAGCTGCTCGAGGAGGCGAGCTCGCCGGGCTGATTCCGCCGCGAGCGGTGTCCCTGCCCCTGCAGGTCTAGCATTTGAACCTGATGAAGAACCCGTCCATAGTCGGCACATCGGCGCCTGCCTGACGGAGCGAACCATGGCTTTCTCCGTCCGCTTCACCCGCCGCGGCTTGATCAGCCTGGCCGCCTGCATGCCCCTCGGGGTCGCGCC
>DASUSF010000409.1:0-9500 GCA_036375275.1 Geminicoccaceae bacterium
GTCCACGTCAAGAAGGGCCAGTTCCTGGCGCCCTGGGACATGGCGAACGTCGCGGACAAGCTCGAGGCGTTCGGCTGCGAGCGGATCCTGCTCGGCGAGCGCGGCACGAGCTTCGGCTACAACACCCTGGTCTCGGACTTCCGGGGGCTGCCGGTCATGGCCGCGACCGGCTGGCCCGTGGTGTTCGATGCCACCCATTCGGTGCAGCAGCCGGGCGGCCGGGGCGCCACCTCCGGCGGCCAGCGCGAGTTCGTGCCGGTGCTCGCCCGGGCCGCGCTCGCGGTCGGCGTGGCGGCGCTGTTCATGGAGACCCACCCCGATCCCGACTGGGCGCCGAGCGACGGGCCGAACATGGTGCCGCTCCGCGAGGTGCCCGCCCTGCTCGACGTGCTCGCCGGCTTCGACGCGCTCGCCAAGCGCCATCCTCTGACCCTGACCTGAGGCGACCGACATGACGCTCACCGAGATCGTCGAGATCCACGGCCGGCAGATCCTGGACAGCCGGGGCAACCCGACCGTCGAAGTGGACGTCGCGCTCGAAGGCGGCGGCCGCGGCCGGGCCGGCGTCCCGTCCGGCGCCTCGACCGGATCGCGTGAGGCGATCGAGAAGCGCGACGGCGACAAGTCCGTCTACCTCGGCAAGGGCGTCAGCGGCGCGGTCGACGCGGTCAACGGCGAGCTCGCGGAAGCGCTGCTCGGGCGTGACGCGCTCGAATCGGCGGCGATCGACCGCACCATGATCGAGCTCGACGGCACCGACAACAAGAGCCGGCTCGGCGCCAACGCGATCCTCGGCGTGTCGCTTGCCGTGGCCAAGGCCGCCGCCGACCAGCTCGAGATCCCGCTCTACCGGCACGTCGGCGGGGTCATGGCGAACACGCTGCCGGTGCCGATGATGAACGTGATCAACGGCGGCGCGCACGCCGACAACCCGATCGACCTGCAGGAGTTCATGATCATGCCGGTCGGGGCGCCCTCGTTCGCGGAGGCGCTGCGGATGGGCGCCGAGATCTTCCACGCCCTCAAGGGCGCGCTCAAGGGCGCCGGCCACAACACCAACGTCGGCGACGAGGGCGGCTTCGCTCCGAACCTCAAGAGCGCGGACGAAGCGCTTGCTTTTCTTGCGAAGTCGGTCGAAGCTGCGGGCTACCGGCTGGAGGAGCACGTGGTCTTCGCGCTGGATGCGGCGTCGAGCGAGTTCGGCAAGGACGGGCGCTACGAGCTCGCGGGCGAGGGCCGGACGCTCGACCGGGACGGCATGGTGCGGTTCTACGAGGAGCTCTGCGGGCGCTATCCCATCCGCTCGATCGAGGACGGCATGGGCGAGGACGACTGGGATGGCTGGAAGGCGCTCACCGAGGCGCTCGGCGCCAGGGTGCAGCTGGTCGGCGACGATCTGTTCGTGACCAATCCCGCGATCCTCGAGGAGGGCATCGCACGCGGGATCGGCAATTCGATCCTGATCAAGGTCAATCAGATCGGCACGCTCAGCGAGACCCTGGATGCGGTCCAGATGGCGCACCGGGCCGGCTACCGCGCGGTCTTCTCGCACCGCTCCGGCGAGACCGAGGACGCGACCATCGCCGACCTCGCGGTCGCGACCAACTGCGGCCAGATCAAGACCGGCTCGCTGTCCCGCTCCGACCGGCTCGCCAAGTACAACCAGCTGCTCAGGATCGAGGAGGAGCTCGGCGAGAGCGCACGCTACGCCGGTCCCGCCGCCCTTGCCGGCTGACCCGGTGCGCCGCCGGACGCTGCGCCGGATCCTGGCCCGCCGGCCGCGCGCCGTGACGGTGCTGGCGTTCGGGCTGGTCGGCTACTTCGGCTACCACATGATCGACGGCGACCGCGGCTGGCTGGCCTGGCAGCGCCTGCAGGTCGAGCTCGAGGCGGGGCGGGCCGAGCTCGCCCGGCTCGAGCGCGAGCGGGCCGAGCTCGAGCACCGGGTCACGCTGCTCCGGCGGACCAGCCTGGATCCCGACCTGCTCGACGAGCGCGCCCGCGCCATGCTGTCGCTGGTCGGCCCGGATGACGTGATCGTGCTCCTGAACGACGAAGAAGACGCGCGCCCGTCAGAACGTTGACGGTGGCCCGGCGTTCACCTTCAGCGACGGCGCGCCCGGGGCAGGAGGGCGTCCGAGGCTTAACAGCGCCCATGGGCATGGGCTACACCTTCACAGCCGACGCTGACCCTCGCCGGGCGGTGCGCGGCTCGAGGCATCCGGTCGAGGCACGGGGGAGATGAACGAGATGGCCACCGCCAAGAGCGAAGCAGTCGCCCGGCCCGAGAAGGACCTCGACCAGGTCGCCGAGCACGACGTCCAGGAGCTGCTCACCTACTACCGCGAGATGCTGCTGATCCGCCGCTTCGAGGAGAAGGCCGGCCAGCTGTACGGGATGGGCCTGATCGGCGGCTTCTGCCATCTCTACATCGGTCAGGAGGCGGTCGCGGTCGGGATGCAGCACGCCCTCGAGGAGGGCGACACGGTGATCACCGCCTATCGCGACCACGGCCACATGCTGGCCACGGGGATGGACCCGCGCGGCGTGATGGCCGAGCTCACCGGGCGCGCCACCGGCTACTCCAAGGGCAAGGGCGGCTCGATGCACATGTTCGCCCGCGACAAGGGGTTCTACGGCGGCCACGGCATCGTCGGCGCATGCGTGCCCCTCGGCACCGGGCTCGCCTTCGCCCACAAGTACCGCGAGGACGGCGGGGTCACGCTCTGCTACTTCGGCGACGGCGCGACCAACCAGGGCCAGGTCCACGAGGCCTTCAACATGGCGGCGCTCTGGAAGCTGCCGATCGTCTACGTGATCGAGAACAACAAGTACGGCATGGGCACCTCGATCGAGCGCTCGACCGCCGTCACCGACCTGTACAAGCGCGGCGAGTCCTTCGGGATCCCGGGCGAGCAGCTCGACGGCATGGACGTGCTCGCGGTCCGCTCCGCCGGCGACCAGGCGATCGCGCACGCACGCGAGAACGGGCCGGTCATCCTGGAAGCGCTGACCTACCGCTATCGCGGCCACTCGATGTCGGACCCGGCGAAGTACCGGACCCGCGAGGAGGTCCAGCGCTACCGCGAGGAGCAGGACCCGATCGACCGGCTGCGGAAGAAGATGCTTTCCGAGGGGCTGGGCGACGAGGACGGGTTCAAGAAGATCGACAAGGAGGTCCGGGCCCTGATCAACGAAGCGGCGCAGTTCGCGCAGGACAGCCCGGAGCCGGATCCGGACGAGCTCTGGACCGACGTGCTGATCGAAGACTGAGCGTCCACGCCCCGCGATCGAAGAACCGGAAACGGTCGAACCAGGAACCGCGCCGATGCCCACCGAAGTTCTGATGCCTGCGCTCTCGCCGACCATGACCGAGGGCAATCTCGCGAAATGGCACAAGCAGGTCGGCGATCAGGTCGAGGCGGGGGACGTGATCGCCGAGATCGAGACCGACAAGGCGACGATGGAGGTCGAGGCGGTCGACGAGGGCAAGCTCGGCAAGATCCTGGTCGAGGAGGGGACCGAGGGGGTCGCCGTCAACACCCCGATCGCGCTCCTGCTCGCGGAGGGCGAGGACGAGGGCGCGCTCGAGCAGGCCGGCGCCGCCAGGCCGAAGGCCGAGACCGAAGGGACCGACGACGCGGGCGAGAAGGCGCCGGAGGAGGTGGCGGGCGCGACCGGCAAGACCGACGCGGCGGCCGGCGGCAAGAAGGGCAACGGAGCGGCGCCGTCGATCTCGAGCGGTCCGAGGCTGGACCTGATGCCGGATGCCGAAGAGGATCCGGAGGTGCCGGAGGGCACCAGGATGGTCAAGCAGACGGTCCGCGAAGCCCTCCGCGACGCCATGGCCGAGGAGATGCGGCGCAACCCCGACGTCTTCCTGATGGGCGAGGAGGTCGCGGAGTACCAGGGCGCCTACAAGGTCAGCCAGGGCCTGCTCGACGAGTTCAGCGACAGGCGGGTGATCGACACGCCGATCACCGAGTACGGGTTCGCGGGCGTGGGCGTCGGCGCGGCGATGGCGGGGCTCCGGCCGATCGTCGAGTTCATGACCTGGAACTTCGCCATGCAGGCGATCGACCACATCATCAATTCCGCGGCGAAGACGCTCTACATGGCCGGCGGCGAGCTCGGCTGCCCGATCGTGTTCCGCGGCCCCAACGGCGCGGCCGCGCGGGTCGCGGCGCAGCACAGCCAGGAGTACAGCACCTGGTACGGCCATTGCCCCGGGCTGAAGGTGATCGCGCCGTACTCGGCGGCCGACGCCAAGGGCCTGCTCAAGGCCGCGATCCGCGATCCGAACCCGATCGTGTTCCTCGAGAACGAGATGCTCTACGGGCACAGCTTCGAGGTCCCGGAGCTCGACGACTTCGTGCTGCCGATCGGCAAGGCCAGGATCCTGCGCCCGGGCAAGGACGTGACCATCGTCACCTTCTCGCTGATGGTCGAGCGGGCGGTGCAGGCGGCGGAGGCGCTCGCCGAGCAGGGGATCGACGCCGAGGTGATCGATCTCCGCACGATCCGCCCGCTCGACGTCCGGACCATCGTGAAGTCGGTCAAGAAGACCAACCGGCTGGTCTCGCTCGAGGAGGGCTGGCCGACCTTCGGCGTCGGCTCGGAGATGTCCATCCTGATGATGGAGCACGCCTTCGACCATCTCGACGCGCCGGTGGTCCGGGTGACCGGCAAGGACGTGCCGATGCCGTATGCCGCGAACCTCGAGCGGATGACCTTGCCGCAGGTGGACGACGTGGTCGAGGCGGCGAAGTCGGTCTGCTACGCCTGAGCGACGGGGCTCGGAACGAAAAGAACGGGGAGCGCGCATGCCTACGCCCATCCTGATGCCGGCCCTCTCGCCCACCATGAGCGAGGGCAACCTCGCCCGCTGGCTCAAGAAGGAAGGCGATCCGGTCAGCGCCGGGGACATCATCGCCGAGATCGAGACCGACAAGGCGACCATGGAGTTCGAGGCGGTCGACGAGGGCGTGCTCGGCCGGATCCTGGTCGGGGACGGGACCGAGGGGGTCGCGGTCAATCAGCCGATCGGCATCCTGCTCGAGGAGGGCGAGGACGAGAGCGCGCTCGAGGGGTTCGCGCCGGCCGGCGGCCCGGCGCCGGGTGGCGGCGAGACCGGCGGCAGCGAAGGGCAGGCCGAGGCCAGGGGGGCGGAGAAGGACGCGAGCCCGCCGCCCGCGGCCGAAGCGCGGCCCGGCGAGGGGGGGAAGCCTGCCGGGCCGGGCGGCGCGGAGCGCCAACCCAAAGACGAGGCGGTGGAGAAGCCGGCTGCGCGGAAGGCGAACGGCGAGGACAGGGGCGAGCGCATCTTCGCGAGCCCGCTGGCCCGGCGCATGGCCGAGATGGAGGGCCTGGACCTCGGCCGGCTGGAGGGCTCGGGGCCGCACGGCCGGATCGTCAAGCGGGACATCGAGCGGGCGCTGAGCGAGGGCACCGGCAAGCCGGCGCCGGCAGCGGCGGAGGAGAAGGCGCCGGCGCGGGCAGCTGCGCCCGAAGCGCCGAAGGGCGCCGCCGCCCCCGCGCTCACCGGCAAGCCGCAGGAGCCGCACGAGGAGATCCAGCTCGACAACATGCGGAAGGTGATCGCGCGCCGCCTCACCGAATCCAAGCAGACGATTCCGCACTTCTACCTGACCATCGACGTCGAGCTCGACGCGCTCCTGAAGCTCAGGAAAGAGCTGAACGCGCGGGAAGGCGCCGACTACAAGCTCAGCGTCAACGACTTCGTGATCAAGGCGGCGGCGACGGCGCTGAAGCGGAAGCCCGAGGCCAACGCCGCCTGGGGCGGCGACCGGATCTACCAGTTCAAGAACATCGACATCTCGGTCGCGGTGGCGATCCCGCGCGGCCTGATCACGCCGATCATCCGGAACGCCGACCAGAAGGGCCTGTCGACCATCTCGGCCGAGATGAAGGACCTCGCGGGCCGCGCCAAGGAGGGCAAGCTCAAGCCCGAGGAGTTCCAGGGCGGCGGCTTCTCGATCTCCAACCTCGGCATGTACGGGGTCAAGGACTTCGCGGCCGTGATCAACCCGCCCCAGGCCTGCATCCTCGCGGTCGGCGGCGGCGAGCAGCGGCCGGTGATCAAGGAGGGCGCGGTCCAGATCGCGACCATGATGAGCTGCACGCTCTCGATCGACCACCGGGTCGTCGACGGCGCGCTCGGCGCCCAGTGGCTCCAGGTGTTCAAGGGGCTGGTCGAGGACCCGCTCGCGATGCTGCTCTGAGGGACATACGTTGGCGACCAAGGTCAGCGAGCTCTACGACGAGGACTTTTACGCCTGGACCCAACAGCAGGCCGAGGTGATCCGCTCGCTAAGGGGCGACAACCGGCTCGACGTCGACCACCTCGCTGAGGAGATCGAGGACCTGGGCAAGTCCGACCTTCATGCCGTCGAGAGCCTGATCGAGCAGGTCATCGCCCACCTCCTGAAGCTCGACTACTCGGCTCAGGATCGAGCCCGGCACCATTGGCGGTATGAAGTCGTCGCGTTCCGTCAGAACGTCCGACGGAAGATCACGCCGACGATCCGGCGGAAGGTGGAGGCCGAACTCGACGTGCTGTACGAGCGGGCCCGGCACACGGCAGCCGCGGCCACGCATGTCCACGAACCCGACTTGGTGCGGCGGTTGCCACGGGGCTGTCCGTATGACTGGAACGCGATCTGGAATCGGGACGTGATCGCGGAAGCCGGGGTGGATCTTGGATAACGAAGGAACGTAGGGAAGGCGCCTGATGGCAGAGCAGCAGTTCGACATCGCGGTCGTGGGCGGCGGGCCCGGCGGCTACGTGGCGGCGATCCGGGCGGCGCAGCTCGGCTTCAAGACAGTCTGCATCGAGCGCGAGCACCTCGGCGGGATCTGTCTCAACTGGGGCTGCATCCCGACCAAGGCGCTGCTGCGCGCAGCGGAGATCCACGCGCTTCTGCACCACGTCGATCAGTTCGGCTTCTCGGTCGAGAACATCCGCTACGACGCCACGAAGGTGGTCAAGCGCTCGCGCCAGGTCGCGGGGCGGCTTTCCAAGGGCGTCGGGCACCTGCTCAAGAAGAACAAGGTCACGGTGATCGACGGGCAGGCGAAGCTCGACGGCAAGGGAACGCTCGCGGTCGAGACCAAGAACGGGTCGGAGACGGTCAGGGCCGAGCACATCATCCTCGCCACCGGCGCCCGCGCCCGGACGCTCCCCGGGATGGAGCCGGACGGCAAGGCGATCTGGACCTACAAGGAGGCGATGGTCCCGGAGGCGATCCCGAAGTCGGTGCTGGTGATCGGGTCCGGCGCGATCGGGATCGAGTTCGCGAGCTTCTACGACCACATGGGCGCCGACGTCACCGTGGTCGAGATCCTGGACCGGGTCCTGCCGGTCGAGGACGAGGAGATCTCGAAGTTCGCGCACAAGCAGTTCAAGGACCGCGGCCTCAAGATCATGACCGGGGCCAAGGTCGGCGGGCTCGAGGCGAACGGCGGCACGGTCAGGGCGAAGGTCGAGAACGGCAAGGGGAAGACCGAGGACCTCGAGGTCGAGAAGGTGGTGCTCGCGATCGGGATCACCGGCAACGTCGAGGACATCGGGCTCGACGGCACCAAGGTGAAGGTCGAGAAGGGCCACATCGTGGTCGACGAGTGGCTGAGGACGGGCGAGCCCGGGGTCTATGCGATCGGCGACGTGGTCGGGCCGCCCTGGCTGGCGCACAAGGCGAGCCACGAGGGGGTGATCTGCGTCGAGCGGATCAAGGGGCTGAACGACGTCCACCCGCTCGACGTGACCAAGATCCCGGCCTGCACCTACTGCACGCCGCAGGTCGCGAGCGTCGGCCTGACCGAGGCGGCGGCGAAGCAGGCCGGGCACGAGGTCAAGGTCGGCCGCTTCCCCTACGTCGGCAACGGCAAGGCGATCGCCCTCGGTGAGGACCAGGGCATGATCAAGACCGTGTTCGACGCCAAGACCGGGGAGCTGCTCGGCGCCCACATGATCGGTGCCGAGGTGACCGAGCTGATCCAGGGCTACGGCATCGCCCGGACGCTCGAGGCGACCGAGCTCGATCTCATGCACGCGGTGTTCCCGCACCCGACGCTCTCGGAGATGATGCACGAGAGCGTGCTTGACGCCTATGGCCGCGCCATACACTTCTGAGCCATGGTCGAGGTGCTGAATCAGGCGGCGATGCGGCGGAAGCCGCCCTGGATCCGGGTCAAGGCCCCGGTCTCGGCGGGCTACCACGAGACCCGGAGGCTGATGCGGGCGAAGAGCCTGCACACGGTCTGCGAGGAGGCGGCCTGCCCGAACATCGGCGAGTGCTGGACCCAGGGTCATGCGACCGTGATGATCCTCGGCGACACCTGCACCCGCGCCTGCACCTTCTGCAACGTCAAGACCGGGCTGCCCAAGGGCGTCGACCCGCACGAGCCGGAGCATCTCGCGGAAGCGCTCCGCGAGCTCGGCCTCAGGCACATCGTGATCACCTCGGTCGACCGGGACGATCTGCCGGATGGCGGCGCGTTCCAGTTCGTCCGCTGCATCGAGCGGATCCGCGCGACCTCGCCCCGGACCACGATTGAGATCCTGACCCCGGACTTCCTCAGGAAGCCCCTTGCAGTCGTGGAGAGGATCGTCGACGCCCGGCCGGACGTCTACAACCACAACCTCGAGACGGTGCCGCGCCTCTATCGCAGCGTCCGCCCCGGCGCCCGCTACTTCCATTCCCTCCGTCTGCTCGACCGGGTCAAGGAGCGCGACCCGGCGCTGTTCACCAAGTCGGGGATCATGCTGGGCCTCGGCGAGGAAAAGCGGGAGGTCCACCAGGTGATGGACGATCTCCGGTCAGCCGGGGTCGACTTTCTCACGATCGGCCAGTACCTGCAGCCGACCCCCCGCCACCACCCGGTCGAGCGCTTCGTCACGCCGGAGGAGTTCGACGACCACGCCCGCATGGCGCGCGCCAAGGGGTTCCTGATGGTCTCGGCCTCGCCGCTGACCCGGAGCTCCTACCACGCCGGCGACGACTTCGCCCGGCTGAAGGCCGCGCGCGACGCGCAGCTCGCCGCTGCGGCGGATTGAGATCATGCCGACCCACGCCGAGCAGCGCCACCTGCCGTACACCCAGGACCAGCTCTTCAGGCTGGTTGCCGAGGTCGACCGCTACCCCGAGTTCCTGCCCTGGTGCTCGGCCGCGCGGGTCACCCGGCGCGAGGGCGACACCTTCTGGGCCGATCTCGTCGTCCGCTTCAAGATGTTCAAGGAGCGCTTCACCTCCAAGGTCACCCTGCACCCGAACGAGCAGGTCGACGTCGTCTACATCGAGGGGCCGTTCCGCTACCTGAACAACCATTGGAAGTTCATCCCGCAGCCGGACGGCAGCTGCGTCATCGACTTCTACGTCGACTTCGAGTTCCACTCGAAGATCCTGCAGAAGATGATCGGCCTCCTGTTCAACGAGGCGGTCTCGCGCATGGTCAACGCGTTCGAGGCACGGGCCCGCGAT
>DASUSF010000410.1:0-10229 GCA_036375275.1 Geminicoccaceae bacterium
ATCGGAGATCAGGGCGACAACCGCCTGATCGGCAACGACGGCGACAACCTGCTGGAGGGGCGGGCCGGCGATGACGTCCTCCGCGGCGGAGCGGGTGCGGACATCCTCTCGGGCGGGCGAGGCGACGACCATCTCGACGGCGGGGCTGGTGACGACATCCTGAGCGGCGGCCTCGGCCGGGACGAGCTCCATGGCGGCGACGGCGACGACCTTCTCGACGGCGGCGCCGGCAGCGACCGCCTGTTCGGCGAAGGCGGCAACGACACCTTCGTGCTCGGGCTGCACGAGAACTCGATCGACACCGTGTTCGATCACCAAGGCGTCAACCGGATCGTGGTCGAGGACGGCGAGGGCCATACCATCGAGACCGCGGTCACCGGCGGCGATCTGCACATCATCGTCGACAAGAACCCGATCGCGGTCGTCGAGGATTACGACGGCGCGAGCTTCGACGGCATCCAGGTCGGCGAAGGCACCTCTTCGATCGGCGACCTCATGGCGGCGAACGCGGCGGCGGGGCCGGCCCTCGCATCGGCCACGGCCTCGACCTCACCTCCGGCCCCTGCGGCGGACGGGGATCTGCTCTCGGCCTACCTCGACCAGACCAGCCACGCCGGCGGCATCTCCGCCGACATCATCACCGGCACCAGCGCTGCCGACTGGCTCTCAGGGCTGGACGGCGATGACAGCCTGACCGGCGCCGCCGGCAACGACGTGCTCGAGGGGGGGGCGGGCAGCGACCGGCTGAGCGGGGGTCTCGGCGACGACCGCTACCTGTTCAGGTCAGGAGAAAGCGGGTTCGACGTCATCCAGGATGAAGATGGCCTGAACGTCGCCGAGCTGCACGGGTTCGCGGCCGCGAAGCTGCAGGGCGTGATGATCGGCGCGGACCTCTGGGTGGTCGCCGACCAGGCGCCGATCTTCAAGGTCGAGCAGTTCGACGAGGCGGCCTTCGCCGGGATCAGGAACGGCGACGCGTTCATGAGCGTCGAGGACCTGCTCACCTGAGCCGCTCACCCGACGGCCTGGGGGCGCCGGGAAGCGCCGACCCCTCGCCCGCGGGCGCCCGTCCGGGCGGGCGGCGCGCGTCAGGGCCGAACCCCGGAGGACATGCCGGACCCGGCGCCGATCGGCTGAACCGCTCTGCCGCGATGACCCTCGCGTCTTCTTCCCGAGCGACCAGCTGCCTCCGCCGGCCCGGACCACGGGATCCCGCCGCTTCAGGATCGGAGACACCACGCCTGCCACCATTGGGAGAGAGATCGGGGCGCAGCGGGCGCGCCTTCAGCTGAAGGCGTCGCTCTCGATCAGACCGGCGCCAGCGGTCACCGCAGCGGTCAGCGCGGCCGCGGGCGGCAGGAGGTGGCGGGCGAAGAACATCGCGCTCCGCCGGCGGTCCACCCTGTCCGCCGCAGGCGCCGCCATGCATGCGCGGGCGAGGAGGAAGCCGCCGAGCGTCGTGGCGAACTGGACGAGGTAGGGCGCGGCCCCGGCGAGCGCCGCGTCATGATCGTCCTGAAGCCGCTGCTGCAGCCACCGGGTCGACGCCTCGAGCGCCTCGAGCGCCTGCTCGAGCGCCCGCGCCAGATCGGATTCGTCATCCGCACGAAGCGCCTGGAGGTCGTCCTTCAGCTCGTCGATCAGCTCCCACGGCAGCCGGCCGTCCTCGACCGCCAGCTTCCGGCCGACCAGATCGAGCGCCTGGATGCCGTTCGTGCCCTCGTAGATCATGTTGATGCGGGCATCCCGGAGATGCTGCGCCGCGCCACTCTCCTCGACGTAGCCCATGCCGCCGTGGACCTGGAGCGCGCTGGATGCGATCTCGAAGCCCTGGTCCGAGCACCACGCCTTGGCGAGCGGAATCAGCAGGTCGACCCGCCGCCCCGCGGCTCGCCTCGCTTCGGGATCGGCCGCGTGGATCGAGCGGTCGGTCGCGGCGGCCGTCGCGTAGACCAGCGCGCGCATCGCCTCGATCCGGACCTTCATCGACATCAGCATGCGCCGGACATCCGGATGCTCGACGATCCGGGCGGGCGTCGTGCCGGACCCGTTCGGGCGTCGGCCCTGGACGCGCTCCCGGGCGTAGGCCAGCGCCTGCTGATAGGCGCGCTCGCCGATCGCCAGCCCCTCGAGGCCGACGGCGAGGCGGGCGTGGTTCATCATGGTGAACATCGCCCGCATGCCGCCGTGCTCCTCGCCGATCAGCCATCCGAGCGCCCCCTCGCTCTCGCCGTAGGCCACGACGCAGGTCGGGCTGGCGTGGATCCCGAGCTTGTGCTCGAGCGAGACCACGCGCAGGTCGTTCCGGCGGCCCGGCGCGCCGTTCTCGTCGAGCAGCAGCTTCGGCACCAGGAACAGGGAGATGCCGCGGGTGCCGTCGGGCGCGCCCGGAGTCCGCGCGAGCACCATGTGGACGACGTTCTCGGTCCAGTCGTGGTCGCCGTAGGTGATGAAGATCTTGGTGCCGCGGATCCGCCAGGCGTCGCCGTCCGGCTCGGCCCGCGTCCGGAGCGCGCCGACGTCGGTTCCGGCGTGCGGCTCGGTCAGGCACATCGCGCCGGTCCAGGCGCCGGTCACCAGCTTCTCGAGATAGCGCTCCTTGAGCGGATCGCTGCCGAGCTTGAGCAGGGCGTCGGCCGCCGCCTCGGTGAGCAGCGGGCAGAGCCCGAACGCCATGTTGGCGGCGTGCCACATCTCGCCGACCGCGACCGCCACCGTCCAGGGCAGGCCCTGGCCTCCCCACGCCTCCGGGAACGGCAGCCCCGGCCAGCCACCCTCGGAGAACCGCTGGTACGCTTCCCGAAAGCCCGGCGGGGTCCGCACGACCCCGTTCTCGAGGCGGGCGCCGGTCCGGTCGCCGATCTGGTTGATCGGCGCGAGCTCGGAGGCGGCAAAGCGCCCGGCTTCCTCCAGAACCTGGTCGACCACGTCGGCGCTGGCCGCATGACAGCCCGGCAGCGCCTGCAGCTCGTCCAGCCGGGCGATGTGGCGAAGCATGAAGCGGATCTCGTCGAGCGGCGGCGCATAGCCGTTCATCGGGCGGACTCCAGCGGCGCCGGTGCTTCGAGCACGGCTCCGGGGTTCAGGATGTCGTGCGGATCGAGGGCCGCCTTCAGGCGATGCATCAGGTCGAGCTCGACCGGGTGCTTGCGCCGCGTCATCTCGTCCCGCTTGAGCCGGCCGATGCCATGCTCGGCGCTGATGCTGCCGCCGAGGCCCTCGACCAGGTCGAAGACGCGCGCCTGGACCTCGTCCTTGCGGGCGCGGAAGGCGTCCGGCGTCATCCCCTCGGGCTGGAGCAGGTTGTAGTGGATGTTGCCGTCGCCGACGTGGCCGAACGGCAGGATCCGCACCCCGGGAATCAGCGCCGCGAAGGTGTCGGCGCCGGCGCCGATCAGGTCCGGGACGCGCGAGACCGGCACCGCCACGTCGTGCCGCAGCACGGCGCCCTCGCGTGCCATGGCTTCGGTCGGGTTCTCCCGCAGCGCCCAGATCTCCGCCCGCTGGGCTTCGCTCGCCGCGATCGCGCCGTCCTCGACCAGGCCGCTCTCCATGGCGTCCGCGAGCACCGCCTCCAGTCGCTCGACCAGGCCGTCCTCGAACGACCAGGCGACCTCCGCCAGCACGTACCACGGCGCCCGGCGCCCGAGCGGAAGCCGCGCGCCCGGCAGATAGGCGAGCACCAGATCGACGCAGCCGCCGGCCATGATCTCGAACGAGCTGACCGTCTCGCCGAGCCGCTCCCTGAACAGGGCAAGCAACTGGACCGCGGCGGTCGGGCTGGGAATGGCGAGCAGCGCCGTCCGCTGCTCGCGTGGACGCGGCAGGAGGCGCAGCACCGCGGCCGTGATCACCCCGAGCGTGCCCTCGGCGCCGATGAACAGCTGCTTCAGGTCGTAGCCGGTATTGTCCTTCCTGAGCGCCCGGAGCCCGTCCCACACCCGGCCATCGGCCAGCACCACCTCGAGGCCGAGCACCAGCGAGCGCGCCATCCCGTAGCGGAGCACGTTGACGCCGCCGGCGTTGCTCGAGAGGTTGCCGCCGATCTGGCACGAGCCCTGGGCGCCCAGCGAGAGCGGGAACAGCCGGTTGACCTCCGCCGCCGCCTCCTGCACCGCCTGCAGCACGCAGCCGGCTTCCGCGGTCAGCGTGTCGTTCAAGGCGTCGACCGCGCGGATCCGATTGAGCCGGCCGAGCGAGAGCACCACCAGTCGCCCGCTGAGGTCGGGAACGCCGGCGCCGACCAGCCCGGTGTTGCCGCCCTGGGGCACGACCGGGACGCGGTGCCGGTCGCAGAGCGCCAGGACCGCCGCGACCTCCAGGGTGGAGCCCGGCCGGACCAGCAATGGCGAACGGCCGCGGGCTGCGCCCCACGTCTCCACCAGGTGCGGCGCCAGGCGATCCTCGTCCCGGGTCCAGCCGCGCCGCCCGACCGCCCGGTCGACCTCCTCGAGGAAGCCCGCTGGCACGCCGGTCCCGGCATCGCAGACGGGCGGGTCGCGGGGAAGATCGGTCAGCCGGCTCATCCATGCATATCTACTCCCCGCGCGAGGGGGGCTCAACGGGGCGCTGGTTGACACCCGGAAGTCCGCGAGTAGCCTGTCGCCGCCCATCCATCCAGCCAGCTGCCGTGCATCGGGGGATCTCAATGGAGACCGGCGATCTCGAGAGGGTGATCGACGCCGCGTTCGAGCGCCGGAGCGAGATCGGCCCCTCGACCCGGGGCGATGTCCGGGATGCGGTCGACGCGGCGCTCGCCGGGCTCGACGAGGGCCGGTTCCGGGTCGCGGAGAAGATCGACGGCGCGTGGCGGGTCCACCAGTGGCTCAAGAAGGCGGTGCTGCTGTCGTTCCGCCTCGCGCCGATGGTGCCGATCGCGGGTGGTCCGGGCGGCGCCAGCTGGTTCGACAAGGTGCCGTCCAAGCTCGAGGGCTGGGGCGAGGCGGAGTTCGCCGCGGCCGGCTTCCGGGCGGTGCCGAATTGCGTGGTCCGGCGCTCCGCCTACGTCGCGCCCGACGTCGTGCTGATGCCCTGCTTCGTCAATCTCGGCGCGCACGTCGCCGCGGGGAGCATGATCGACACCTGGGCCACCGTCGGCAGCTGCGCCCAGATCGGCCGGAACGTTCACCTCTCCGGCGGCGCCGGGATCGGTGGCGTGCTCGAGCCGCTCCAGGCGAATCCGGTGATCATCGAGGACGACTGCTTCATCGGCGCCCGCTCGGAGGTCGCCGAGGGCGTGATCGTCGAGCAGGGCGCGGTGCTCGCGATGGGGGTCTTCATCGGCGCCTCGACCCGGATCGTCGACCGGACCACGGGCGAGGTGTTCCGGGGCCGGGTTCCGGCCTACTCGGTGGTGGTGCCGGGAACCATGCCGGGCGGGGACCTGCCGGACGGGCGGCCGGGGCCGGGGCTCGCCTGCGCGGTGATCGTCAAGCGGGTCGACGCGGGCACGCGCGCCAAGACCTCGATCAACGAACTCCTCCGCGCATGAGCGACCTGCGCGACCCGTTGCCGCTCGCGCAGGCGCTGATCCGTTGCCCCAGCATCACGCCGGACGAAGCCGGCGCGATCGCCGTCGTCGAGGAGGCGCTGAACCGGCTCGGCTTCACCTGCCACCGGCTGCGCTTCGCCGGAGGCGACGGGCCGCCGGTCAGGAACCTGTTCGCCCGGCTCGGGGAGGGCGAGCCGGATCTGGCCTTCGCCGGCCACACCGACGTGGTGCCGCCGGGTGACCCCGCCGCCTGGAGCGCGGACCCCTTCGCTGGCGAGGTGCGGGACGGCGTGCTGTACGGGCGGGGCGCGGTCGACATGAAGGGGGCGATCGCCTGCTTCGTCGCCGCCTGCGCCCGGGTCCTCGACGGGCGGAAGCCGCGCGGGTCGATCAGCGTCCTGATCACCGGCGACGAAGAGGGCCCGTCGGTCAACGGCACGCGGCGGATCTTGGGATGGCTCGCCGAGCGGAAGCTCGCTCTCGGGGCGTGCGTGGTTGGCGAGCCGACCAACCCCGTGGCGATCGGCGAGATGATCAAGATCGGCCGGCGCGGCTCGCTCAACGGCCGGCTCGAGGTGACCGGGGTGCAGGGCCACACCGCCTATCCCGACCAGGCCGACAACCCGGTCAGCCGGCTCGTCGCCATGCTGGCGCGGCTCGACGGCACGCCGCTCGATGCCGGAACCGAGCATTTCGAGCCGTCGCGCCTGGTCCTCACCTCGATCGACGTCGGCAACGCGGCGACCAACGTGATCCCGGCCACGGCCAGGGCGTCCTTCAACATCCGTTTCAACGACACCCACAGCTGCAGCTCGCTCGAGCGCTGGCTGCGTGCCCGGCTCGACGAGGTCGGCGGCACCTATGCCCTCGAGGTCGAGTGCGGCGGCGAGGCCTTCGTGACCCTGCCGGGCCCGCTGGTCGAGCTTCTGGCGAGCGTGATCGAGCAGCGGCAGCACATCGTGCCGGAGCTCTCGACCTCGGGCGGCACCTCGGATGCCCGGTTCATCAAGGACGCCTGCCCGGTGGTCGAATTCGGGCTGAGCAGCGCCACCATCCATTCGGTCGACGAGCGGGTGGCGGTCGCCGACCTCGAGGCGCTGACCGGGATCTATGCCGCCCTGCTCGAGAGCTACGTGCGCGCCGCCTGATGCCCGATCGGGAGGAGATCCTCCGGTCCCTCTACGGTGCCTGGCGCCTCGCGCGGCTCGACGTCCGGGGCATGGGCGAGTTCAACCTCAGCATCGAGGGATTCTGGCGCTCGTTCTTCGCAGCCGTGCTGGTCCTGCCGGGCTATGTCATCCTGGTCGCGCAGAAGTTCGCCGACGTGTCGCCCACGGAGATCGAGGACGCTCCCTCGGTGCTGGCGGTCGAGGGCAGCACGGGGCTCGGCCGGATCATCCTGGTCCACGGCCTGAGCTACCTGATCAGCTGGGCGGCATTTCCCCTGCTCGCGGCGGCGGTCACCTGGGCGCTCGATCTCGGACGCAACTACGTCGCCCTCGTCGTCGCCTCGAACTGGGCCGCGGTGATCCAAATCGGCATCTTCCTCGCCGCCATCCTGCTCGGCCTGATCCTCCCGGGCGTGCTCGGAAGCATCCTGCTCACCATGGCGACGGTCGCGATCCTGTTCTACCAGTGGTTCGTGATCCGGACGGCGCTGCAGACCGGCGGCGGGGTCGCCTTCGCGCTGGTCCTCGCCGATCTGCTGCTCAACACCGCGATCAACCTGACCGCCGAGCACATGCTGTAGCGGCGGAGTCGGTCCTCTGTGCCATTGGCATAGGCCGTTCGCTTACGATGAGCGCGATAGCAGCGCGGTCAAGAGATGGTTCCACCTCATCGAAACCGGCTCTAGTAGTCGACCCGGTCGAGGTACAGGCCGCACGCGGGCGCGGTCGGCCCGGCGGCGGCGCGGTCCCGCGCCTCGAGCGCGGCCTCGATCCGCTCGACCGGCCAGCGGCCGGCGCCGACCAGCTTCAGCGTGCCGACCATGTTGCGGACCTGGTGGTGAAGGAACGAGCGGGCGCTGACGCGGATCGTGATCCGTTCGCCGCACCGCTGGACGGCCAGCCGGTCGAGCGTCTTCTCCGGCGACCTCGCCTGGCAGAGCGAGCTTCTGAAGCTCGTGAAGTCGTGCCGGCCGACCAGCCGGCTCCCCGCCTCGTGCATCAGCTCGGCGTCGAGCGGGGTGCGCACCAGCCAGACCCGCCCGGCGTCGATCGTGGCCGGCGCCGCCCGGTTCAGGATCAGGTAGCTGTAGTGGCGGGCGCGGGCGTCGAAGCGGGCGTGGAAGCGGTCCGCGACCTGATGGACCTCGAGCACCGCCACCCGATCGGGGCGGAGGTGATGGTTCAGGGCGTCGCGGAGGCGCTCCAGGCGCCATTCCTGATCGAGGTCGAGATGCGCCACCTGGCCCCTGGCATGCACACCGGCGTCGGTCCGCCCGGCGCCGACCGCCTCGCTTGCGGCCCCGGTCAGCGCCAGGATCGCCCGTTCGACCGCGGCCTGCACGCTCGGCCCGTTGTCCTGCCGCTGCCAGCCGACGAAGGGACCGCCGTCGTACTCCAGGATCAGCCGGTAGCGCGGCATGGCTCAGCCGAGCCGCGCGCCGGCTGCGATCGGATGGCCCCGGAGGAATGCCTCGGCGGCAAGCGGCCGCGCCCCCTCCCGCTGAACGCGGGTGAGCCGGAGCGCGCCCTCGCCGCAGGCGACCGTCAGCCGGTCGTCGAGCACGAGACCCGGCGCGCCCGATCCCGGCGCCGGCTCTGCGCCGAGCACCCGCAGACGCCCGCCCTCCATCTCCGTCCAGCAGCCGGGCCAGGGCGTGAATGCCCGGACCTGACGCTCGAGCGCCGTCGCCGGCCGCCGCCAGTCGAGCCGCCCGGCCTCGCGGTCGAGCTTGGGCGCGTAGGTGACCCCGACCTCGGGCTGCGGCGTCGCGCTGGCGCGCCCGCGCGCGATCGCATCGACCACCTCGCCGATCATCCGCGCGGCACGTGCGGCAAGGGCGTCGTGCAGGTCCGATGCGGTCGCGCCCCGCTCGATCGCGACCTGCTCCAACGCCAGCACCGGCCCGGTATCGAGGCCCGGCCCCATCTGGAAGATGCTGATCCCGCTCGTCTCGTCGCCGGCGAGGATCGCGTGCTGGATCGGCGACGCGCCCCGCCAGCGCGGCAGCAGCGAGGCGTGGATGTTGATGCAGCCGTGTGTCGGCGCATCGAGCACCGCCTGCGGCAGGAGCAGGCCGTAGGCCGCGACCACGCCGAGATCGGCGCCGAGCTCCCTGAAGCGCGCCTGGATCTCCGGATCGCGCAGCGTCGGAGGCGTCTCGACCGGGAGCCCCAGCCGCTCGGCGGCGGCATGGACCGGAGAGAGCGCGGGCCTGAGCCCCCGCCCCGCCGGGCGGGGGGGCTGGGTGTAGACCCCGATCACCCGGTGCCGGCTTCGCTCCAGCGCCTGGAGCGCCGGGACCGCGAAGCCGGCGGTCCCCATGAACACCAGCTCCAGCGACCGGTCCGGCGGTGAAGGCATCGGGTCTCGATTCCAGGTTGGCGCGGTGGCCGCTCGGTTCCACTTAGGCGCAGCGCGCCATCCTTGCCAAGCTCGGGTTCAGCCGCCGCCCCGGCCACCCTGCCGCTTGGCCTTGGCCAGCCGGCGCATGATCAGGGTCCGCTTGAGCGCAGAGAGCCGGTCGGTGAACAGGATACCGTCGAGGTGATCGACCTCGTGCTGCAGGCACCGGGCGAGGAGGCCGTCGGCCTCGATCTCCCGGGTTCCGCCCTCGCGATCGAGGTGGCGGAGCCGGATCCGCGCCGGCCGCGTCACCTCGCCGAACTGCTTGGGCAGGCTGAGGCAGCCCTCCTCTGCCGTGGTCTGCTCCTGCGAGCGCCAGACGATCTCGGGGTTGATCACGAACAGGGGCGCGCGCGCGCCCTGCTCGCCGAGATCGGCGACGAACACCCGCTTCGGGATCCCGACCTGCGGCCCCGCGAGCCCGATCCCGGGCGCGGCGTACATGGTCTCGAGCATGTCGTCGAGCGCGGCCCGAAGCGCGTCGTCGATCCGGTCGACCGGGACAGCGGGGGTGGTGAGGCGCTTGTCCGGCGCCTCGATGATCTCGAGCGGGGCCATGGGGGATGATCGACTTCGTGACTCTTCGGCGGCGAGGCTTAGGTGGCAGCGCCGGAAAGGTCAATTGCGGCGCTCATTCGACCGGCTGCCGGGCCCGGAGCGCCGCCTCCAGCGTGCCTTCGTCGAGGTAGTTGAGCTCGCCGCCCACCGGCACGCCGCGACCCAGCCGGGTGACCTCGACCGGCCGGCTCGCGAGCCGCTCCGCGATGTAGTGGCCGGTCATCTGGCCGCTCACCGTGGCGCTGGTCGCGAGGATGATCTCGCTCACCCCGTCGGCCTCGGCGCGCGCCAGCAGGCGATCGATGCCGAGGTCCTCAGGGCCCACCCCGTCGAGCGCCGAGAGGGTCCCGCCGAGCACGTGGTAGCGGCCGCGGAACAGGCCGGCCCGTTCCATCGCCCAGAGGTCGTCCACGTTCTCGACCACCAGGATCTGGTGCGCATCGCGCTCCGGCGAGGTGCAGATCCAGCAGGGATCGGCGCCGTCGAGGTTGTTGCAGAGCGAGCACGGCCGGATCTCGTCCGCGGCGCGCTCCAGCGCACGCATCAGGTCGCGCAGCGCCGTCTCGCGATGCTTCAGGAGATGGAGCGCCGTCCGCCGCGCCGAGCG
>DASUSF010000411.1:0-6613 GCA_036375275.1 Geminicoccaceae bacterium
GCGGCCCAGCAGACGGCGGCCGCGGTCATGAGAAGGCCCCCGGCCGGCGAGCTGCCGACCAGGGCGAGGTCCTCGCCGAGGAGGAGGGCGAGCGCGATGCCGCCCAGCACCAGCGCCGCGCCGTGCCGCCAGCCGAGGCGCTCGCCGAGCAGCCAGACGCTGAGCAGCGTCGCCCAGAGCGGCATGGTGAAGGCGATGATCGCGGCCCGCCCGGAGCCGATGTAGAGCAGGCCGAGGGCCGAGAAGACCTGCCAGCCGGTGACCGCGATCACGCCGATCAGCGCGACCTTCGGCAGCATGCGGAACGGCAGGCGCACCCGCTCCCGGCGGAGCGCCGTCACGGTCAGCAGCAGGGTCGCCGCGATCGCGATGGTCAGGATCCGGAAGGTGAGCGGCGGGAACTCGCCGAGCGCGACCTTCATCGCCGGCCAGTTCAGCCCCCAGGCCAGCGCCACCATGACCATGAGCAGCAGCGCCAGCGGCGGCAGAGCCGGCTCGCCGACCGGGGCTCGGCTCTCGACCTCCCGCGCCATCAGCGGGGACCCGGCCGCAGCAGCAGGAACAGCCCGCCGATCACCAGGAGCAGCGCGCCGATCTCCGCGCCGCCGACCCGCTCGCCGAGGATCAGGGCGCCGCTGATCACCCCGACCGCCGGGATCGCGAGCGTGCTGATCGCGGCGACGTGCGCCGGCAGCAGCTCGACCAGCTTGAAGTACGCGGTGTGGCAGAAGACCATGGCGACGGTCACGGCGTAGATCAGGCCGCCGATCGCCCACGGGCTGACCGCGCCGAGATCGGGCACCGGCTCGAGCAGCCACCAGCCGATCACGATCGGGATCGCGCCGATCAGCTGCTGCCAGCCGGTCAGCGCCATCACCGGCATCGGCCAGGGGGCGAACCGCTTGATCAGGACCGTGCCGAGCCCCCAGCCGAGGGCGGCGAGCCCGATCAGGAGCGGGCCGAGGGGCGAGGTGCCGATGGTCCGGAGGTCTTCCGCGACCAGCAGCGCCAGCGCCGCCATGCCGAGCCCGAGGGCGGCCACCTCGCGCGCGCCGATCCGCACCTTCAGGACCAGGACGCTGAGCACCGACGCCCAGAGCGGCATGGTGTAGCCGATGATCGCCGCCCGGCCCGAGCTGGTGTGCAGCAGGCCGTAGGCGGTGAGCAGGTGCCAGGCGGTGATGTTGAACACCGACACCAGCATGAGCGTCGGCAGGATGCGCAGCTCGAAGCGCACCCGCTCGCCCTGCGCGGCCGTCAGCGAGAGCAGGATCAGGCCGCCCCCGAGCAGGCACATGGTCCGGAACGACCAGGGCGGGATCTCGCTCAGCGCCAGCTTCATCGCCGGCCAGTTGAGGCCCCAGAGGATGGTCAGAGAGACGAGCAGGAGGATGCCGGACGCCGGCAGCCGTGCATGACCTCGACGCGCGCTCGTTCCGGTTGCGGGAGCCGCGCCGGCCCGCGGCTCAGAAGTCCGAGCAGCGACCGCCCTTCTCCCAGTCGCCGTAGCGGGTCGGCTCCGGTCCTTTCGGACCGCCGATCTCCTTCTCGGCCGGCCGGCCGCCGACCTTCGTTCGATCGCGCGCGCCATCGTCCGCCGGTGCCGGCTTCTCCTTCGTGGCGTCGCGCGACCCGGCCATCACTCGACCTTGATCTGGTCGAGGGCCATCCGCCGGCACTCCTCGAGGTGCTTGGTCAGCAGGTGATCGCTGACCTGCTTGTTCTTGCCGGTCAGATCCCCCCTGACCTTGGCCAGGATGTCGTCGTCGCCCGGCATCTCGAAGTCGATCATGACGACGTCGCGCGCGTAGGCCTCCGCTTCGTCGCCCTTGAGGCCGAGCTGCTCCGCGATCCACAGGCCGAACAGCTTGTTGCCGCGGTTGCGCGCCTTGAACATCAGCTCCTGGTCGTGCTTGAAGCGGTTCTCTTCCCCGCGCTCGCGGTCCTTGAAGGTGGTCATGGTCGCCTCTTGGGTTCGATGTGCGGCCCGGCCGTGCCCCGAATATAGTGGTCGCGACCCGGCGAGGCCAGGATCGAGAGGTTGCCGCCCCGATGTGCACGCTGGTTCTGCTCAGGCGACCGGGCCACGCGTGGCCGCTGCTGCTCGCCGCCAACCGCGACGAGATGCTGAGCCGGCCCTGGCGGCCGCCGGAGCGGCACTGGCCGGACCGTCCCGAGGTGGTCGCGGGCCAGGACGAGCTCGCGGGCGGGAGCTGGCTCGGGATCAACGACCATGGCGTGGTCGCGGCGGTCCTCAACCGCCGCGGCAGTCTCGGCCCCGCCGCCGGCAAGCGATCGCGCGGCGAGCTCGTGCTCGACGCGCTCAACTTCGAGGATGCCGCCTCGGCCGCGGCGGCGCTCGCCGACCTCGATCCCGACGCCTACCGGCCGTTCAACCTGATCGTCGCCGACCCGGTCAACGCCTACTGGCTCCGCCACGCCGGCGGGCTGCCCGGCTTCGGCTTCAGGGCCGCCGACGGCACTTGGCGGGAGGTCGAGGCGGCGCACATGCCCCGGGAGGCGCACGGCGCCGAGCCGCCGCCGTCGATCGAGACCCGCCCGGTGCCCGACGGCCTGTCGATGATCACCGCGCGCGACCTGAACGACCCGGCGTCGGCCCGCAACCGCCTGCACCGGCCGCGCTTCCAGGCGGCCCCCTTGCCCGACCCGGACACCAGCGACTGGTCCGGCTGGATCGCCTGCCTGGCTTCCCGGGACAGCGAGGACGGTGATCCGACCAATGCCATGACCATCGTCACCGGGCGCGACTATGGCACCGTCTGCTCCTCGCTCGTCGCGCTGCCGAAGGAGGGCCCGCCGAAGCTGTGGTTCGCCGCCGGCCGCCCCGATCAGACGCCGTTTGAGGTGGTCCTGGTCTGACGGCGAGGGCAGTCTTACGGCGGGGACGGACGGTTGCACCAGCTCGCCGTCTCCTCGGCCCCGACGCCCTAACCGTCGCTGGCGGTGGCCGGCTCGGCGGGACCTGCCATCCGCCGCACGAGCGCGCCGAGGTCCTGCTGGATGCCGAGCATCGCCGGGACCAGGACCAGGACCAGGAGCGTCGTCACCATCAGCCCGAACACGATCGTGATCGCCATCGGGATCAGGAACAGCGCCTGGCGGCTGGTCTCGAACAACAGCGGCACGAGGCCGCCGATGGTGGTCGCCGAGGTCAGCAGCACGGCGCGCAGCCGCGAGCAGGTGCCGTCGACCACCGCGTCCGCGAACGAGTGCCCCTCGCCGAGCCGCCGGTCGATCGCGGTGACCAGGATGATGCTGTCATTGACCAGGATGCCGGACAGGCCGAGCAGCGCGATCAGGCTCAGGATCGAGAGGTCGTGGCCGAGCACGAGGTGGCCGAGCACCGCGCCGACGAGGCCGAACGGGATCACCAGCATCACCGCGAACGGCCGGGTGAAGCTCCCGAACACCCAGGCGAGGATGATGTAGATCAGGGCGAGGCCGATCACCGCGCCGGTCCGGATGTCGGCGAGCGTGCGGGTCTGCTCCTCGGCCTTGCCGGCGAAGCGGTAGTCGAGGCCGTAGCGCTCGGCGATCTCGATCAGGCCGCTCTCGGTCAGGCTCGCGGTCACCTGGTCGAGCTTGATCTGCGCCTCGTCCAGCTCGGCGGTGATCGCGACCTCGCGCACCCCGCCCTCGCGCTTGATCCGGGCGAAGCCCCGCTCCTCCTCGAGGCGCGCCACCTCGCCGAGCCCGACCTCGTGGCCGTCTTCGCTGCGCAGCGTGAAGTCCTCGAGGCTCAAGGTCCGGAAGGCCGCGCGATCGAGCCGGACGACGACCTCGACCTCCTCGTCGCCGCGCGCGAAGCGCTTCGCGATCCGCCCCTCGAGCGCGTTCCGGAGCTGGCGGCCGACGTCCTCGGTGGTGAAGCCGAGCGCGCGGCCGCGCGGCGTCACCTCGATCAGCACCTCCTGTTTGCCGTAGGGCAGGTCGTCGTCGACCTCGCTCACGCCGGGCAGCCGCTCCAGGAGGTCCCGCACCTCGAGCGCCGCCTGCTTGAGGCGGGCGATGTCCTCGCCGCCGCGGAGCCGGATGTCGACCTCGCGACCGGGCGGTCCCCCGGTCCGCTCCTCGAGGGTCAGGCTCTCCAGCCCCGGGATCACGGGGATGCGCTCGCGCCAGCGCTCGACGAAGGCGTCGGTGCCGACCTCGCGCCGGTCGGACGAGACCAGCTCGACCACCAGCGCGGCCACGTTGTCGCCGCTGATCCCGCGCTCGACCTCGTTCCGGCTCGCGCCGGTGCCGAGCCGCCCGAGGCTCATCACGACGAGGTCCTGCGGGTCGTCCACGACGTCCTCGGCGGCGGCCTGCAGCGCCCGGTCGACCTGGTCCAGGGCGTCCGCGGTCGCCGTGCGGGGGGTGCCCGGGGCCATCACCAGGTTGGCGTTGACGATGGTCGCCTCCGGGCCGCTGAAGAAGACGAAGCCGACCCGACTGCCCTGGATGATCCCGACGGCGAGGACGAGGGCGCCGAGCGCGGCGGCCAGCGTCGCATAGCGCCAGGCGAGGGCGATCTGGACGATCCGGCGGAACGCTCCGTCCCGGACGCGCTTGAAGCCGCGGTCGAACGCCCGACGTGGCCGGCCCGGCGGACCGAGGCGGGCGAGCGCGCCCCGCATGTGGGTCGGGAGCACCAGGAAGCACTCGACCAGGCTCGCGACCAGCACCGCGATCACCACCAGCGGGATCTCCCGGATGACCTCCCCGATGATGTCGCCGACGACGAGGATCGGCAGGAACGACGCGATCGTGGTGAGCGACGCGCTGGTCACCGGCGCCGCCATCCGGAGCGCGCCCATCTCGGCCGCGGCGTCGGGCGGCATGCCCTGCTCGTGCAGCGCCGTCGCGTGCTCGCCGACCACGATCGCGTCGTCGACGATGATCCCGACCGCAAGCAGCATGGCGAACAGGCTGATCATGTTGATCGACATGCCGGCGAGCCAGAGCACGCCGAGCATGGCGAACATCGAGATCGGGATTCCGGCGGCGATCCAGAAGGCGATCCGGGCGTTCAGGAACAGGAACAGCACGGCCAGGACCAGGATCAGCCCGCCGAAGCCGTTCCGGAGCAGCAGATCGATCCGGTCGCGGATCAGGTCGGCCATCACGTCGTAGACCTCGACCCGGAGCTCCGGCGGCAGGGTCGATGGCAGCTCCTTCAGGTAGGCGTCGACGCTGTCCGCCACCTCGAGCGCGTCGTTGGTGAGGGCCCGCTGGACCTGGAGCTCGACCGCCGGATCGCCGAGACGGTGGGCGGTCGTGCCGTCCTGGTCGAAGCCCTCCTCGACGGTGGCGACGTGGGCGACCGTCAGCTTCCGGCCCGAGGCGGTCGAGCGGATCTCGACCTCGGCGACCTCGGCCGCGCTCCGGGCGAGGCCGAGTGCCCGCGGCTGCCGCTCGAAGCTGCCGCCGAGGTCGCCGGCCGGCAGGTCCTGGGACGAGCGCGCGATCGCCTCGGCCACGTCCTCGAGGGTCAGGTCGAGGCGCCTGAGCGTCGCTGGCTCGAGCTCGACCCGGATCTCCTCGTCACGGTCGCCGGAGAGGATCACGCGGTCGACGCCGCGCCTCAGCAGCTCGTCCCGGATGTCCTTGGCGAAGCGCTTCAGCGCCGCCTCGTCGTATGGCCCGGAAAGAACGATCCGGGCGATGGTGTCGTAGCGCACCATCTGCTGGACGATCGGCCGCTCGCTGTCCTGGGGCAGGGTCGTGACCTGGGCGACGGCGGACTCCACCTCCGACAGGGCGCGTTCCATGTCGGTGCCGGGCTCGAACTCGACGTAGAGCCCGCCGACGCCCTCCTCGGCGCGGGCGACCACGCGGCGGATCCCGTCGAGGAAGCGGACCTCCGGCTCGAGCGCCTCGATGATCGAGGCCTCGACGTCCTCGGCGGTGGCGCCGGGCCAGACCACCTCGACCCGGACCACGTCGAGGCCGAAGTCGGGGAAAAATTGCCGGTTGAGCTGGGTCAGCGCGAAGCTGCCGGCCAGCAGCATCACCATCATCAGGAGGTTGCCCGCGGTCGGATGGCGGGCGAACAGGGCGACCGGGCCACGCCCGCGCGGAGGTGCCGGGTCGGAAGTCACGACGACGGCATGCGGATGGACGCGGTCGGCGGCCGGAACGGCCCTGCGGATGCAGCCGCGCCCGGCCCGCGGCGCCGGGTGATGCGCTTCCGATCAGGCCGGCGGTCCCCGGTCGAGCCTTCGCTAACCTTCTCCCGGCATCCTGGCCGCCGTCGATGCGATCCTGGGAATCCGCGCGCAGCCCCTTGGGTGGGGCGGACGGACTCCGACCGTAGCCCGCGGCATGAGCCAACCCTGACGGGTAGAGGTGAAGGAACCGTTGACGCGCTCGTTTGCGCGACGTTCACGCAGGGCGCAAGCACCGGTTCGCTCCGGGGCCTGCGCTGCCATCGGCCGGGGTTGACCGGCGAGCTCGGCGGCAGGCCGGGCGGGGCGGCCGGCCTCACTCGCGCACCGTCACCAGGAGCCCGGGACCGGCCTCGGCGAGCCGCGAGGTCGCGATCGTCTCGCCGTCCGCGATCTCGCCGCGCACGTAGATCCGCTCGCCGCGCGCCGCGACCAGGTCGACC
>DASUSF010000412.1:0-3171 GCA_036375275.1 Geminicoccaceae bacterium
GGACGAGGCTCCCCTGCAGCAGCTGCTCGCCTACAACCTCGAGCGGGCCGGCTTCACGGTCGACCAGGCGCTGAACAGCGACGAGGCGCTGACCATGCTCGCCGAGCGCCCGCCCGACCTGATCCTGCTCGACTGGATGCTCCCCTGGATATCCGGGCTGGAGCTCTGCCGGCAGGTCCGCCGCCGGCCCGCGACCGCGCACCTCCCGATCATCATGCTGACCGCGCGGACCGAGGAGCCGGACCGGCTGCGCGGCCTGGACACCGGCGCCGACGACTACATCACCAAGCCGTTCTCGATCGAGGAGCTGATCGCCCGGATCCGGGCGGTGCTGCGTCGCGTCCGCCCGGCCTTCGCCGAGGAGGTGCTCCGCTTCGAGGACCTGTCGATGGACCTGGTCGGGCACCGGGTCCGGCGCGGGCCGCGCGAGGTCCATCTCAGCCCGACCGAGTTCCGTCTCCTCCGCCAGCTGCTCGAAAGTCCCGGCCGGGTGTTCTCGCGCGACCAGCTGCTGGACCTGGTCTGGGGCCGCGATCAGGAGGTCGAGCTCAGGACGGTCGACGCCACCATCCGCCGGCTGCGCCGCGCCCTCAACGCCGGCGGCGAGGACGATCTCCTGCGCACGGTCCGCGCCGCGGGCTACGCGGTGGACCGCGCCGGCCCGGGGCGCCTTCCGGCGGCTTCGGTCAGCGAACGCTCAGCGGAGGCGAGCTGAGCACCGGCAGCCAGTCCCCGAGCGTGAGCGACGGCAGCGTCCGGATCAGCCTCGAGGGGTCGGACAGGATCTCCAGGATCTGCTCGATCGGGCTCCGCTGCCGCGGGAAGCGGCGCAGCTCGATCACCTCGTCGTCCGCCACGCCGGCCGCGTCCCGGACCCGCGCGAGCGCCGCCTCGAACCCGCCCAGATCATCGACCAGGCCGTTCGCCGCCGCCTGCTCGCCGGTCCAGACCCGACCCTCGGCGGCCTCCTGCACCGCGCCCGGCTCGAGGTTCCGCCCCTCCGCGACGCCAGCCTTGAAGGCGGCGTAGGTGCGGTCGAGGAACGCGTCGAGGCGCTCCTCCCCAGCGGCGTCGAAGCCGCGGGTGGTGCTCCACATGTCGGCGTTCTCGCCCTTCTGGACCAGGCCCCAGGAGACCCCGAGCCAGTCCCACAGCCCGGTCAGAACGGGCTTGCCCGCGAACACCCCGATCGAGCCGGTGAGCGTCGCCGGCCGGGCGGTGATCGCGGAGGCATGCATGCTGATCCAGTAGCCGCCGGAGGCGGCGACCTCGCCCATCGAGACGATCACCGGCTTGCCCGCCTCGACCGCACGGCGGACCTCGTGCCCGATCGTCTCCGAGGCGACCGCGGAGCCGCCCGGACTGTCGACCCGGAACAGGATCGCCCGGACCTCGGGGTCCTCGAGCGCCTCGTCGAGCGCCGCCGCGACCGTCTCCGCACCCAGGATCCAGCCCTGCGCCGGGCCGCGCTCGCTCTTGCCGCGCTGGATCTGACCGACGCCGTGGACCACCGCCACCACCGGCGCTCCGTCGGGCGGCGCCGGCAGCGCGGCGCGATAGTCGGCGGGGCCGATCAGCACCTGGTCGGGGTCGCCCGCCCGCTCCGCGACCAGGGTCTCGACCGCATCCCAGAACCCCAGGCGATCGACCAGGCCGACCTCGATCGCCTCGTCCGCGGCATACGGGCCGCGCCCGATCAGCTGATCGACGACGGTCGGCTCGAGGCCGCGGTCGGCCGCGATGTCGGCGACCAGCTGGCCGTGGATCGAGTCCAGGATCGCTTCGAGCGCTTCCCGCGTCTCGGCCGTCAGCTCGCGCTCGGTGAACATGTCGGCCGCGCTCTTGTACGCGCCGCGCTTGCCGCCGACCGGCTCCACCCCGAGGTTGTCGAGCAGGCCGCGGAGCAGGGGCGTCTCGACCATCAGCCCGGTGAGCCCGACCGCGCCGAGCGGCTGCATCAGGATCTCGTCGAAGGCGCTGGCCAGGTAGTAGCCGCGCATCCCCGGCCCGAACTCGCCGAACGCGTCGGCGAAGGCGACGGTGAACTTGCCGGCCTCGCCGAGGGCGTGCACCGCCGCGCGCAGCTCCTGGGCCTGCGCGAAGCCCGGGCCATCGCCGTCGACCCGGGCGACCAGGCCAACCACCCGCTCGTCCTCGCGCGCCGCCCGGAGCGCGAGCAGCGCATCGATCGCATCGACGGTCGTGCCGAGGCCGAGGGAAGCGAGCGGGTCCTCGGCCGGCGTTTCGGGCAGCGACTCGCGAAGGTCGAGATAGAGGACCGTCCGCTCCGGCAGCTCGGGCTCGTCGCTCCGGGTGAACTGCCAGGCGAAGATCGCCACCGCGACCAGGAACAGCAGCGACGCCGCCCCGATCGCCGCCAGCGCGCCGACGATCAGACGCCGCATGATCAGGCCGCGATCCGCCGCTGGCGCTGCCGCTCGCTCGCGGTCTTGAGCTGGCCGCAGGCGGCGAGGATGTCGCGCCCGCGGGCGGTCCTGACCGGCGCCGGGATGCCGCTCCGCGCGAGCACGCTCCGGAAGCTCTCGATCCGGGTCTCCGGGGAGCAGCGGTATGCCGCGCCGGGCCAGGGATTGAACGGGATCAGGTTGACCTTGGCGGGGATGCCGTCGAGCCGGCGGACCAGGCCGCGGGCGTCGGCGTCGCCGTCGTTGACGCCGTCGAGCATGACGTACTCGAAGGTGATCGTGCCGTGCGCGCGGGCGTAGCGCCGGCAGGCCTCGAGCAACTCGGCGATCGGCCACTTTCGGTTGATCGGCACCAGCTCGTCCCGGAGCTCGTCCCGCACCGCATGCAGCGAGACCGCGAGGCCGATCCCGAGCTCGTCGCGCATCCGGTCGATCAGGGGCACGACCCCGGAGGTCGAGAGGGTCACCTTGCGCCGCGGGAAGGCGAGCCCGTCCGGATCGGTTGCGATCCGGAGCGCCTTGGCGGTGGCCCCGTAGTTGAGCAGTGGCTCGCCCATGCCCATGACCACGATGTGGCTGAGCCGGCGCTCCGCCGGGGCCGGCCACTCGCCGAGCCGGTCGCGCGCGGTGAGGATCTGGGCCAGGATCTCGCCGGCCCGGAGGTTCCGGACCAGCGCCATGGTGCCGGTGTGGCAGAAGCTGCAGGTCAGGCTGCAGCCGACCTGGGTGGAGACGCACACCGCCC
>DASUSF010000413.1:0-2550 GCA_036375275.1 Geminicoccaceae bacterium
AGCGGCGTCGACCGGTTCCTGGACGAGGCCGAAGCCGATCCGTTCTGCTTCTATCTGACCGACTACCTCGCCCGGCACTTCGAGCGGCTGGTGATCGGGGGGCTGGGCCTGGACCGCCACCCGGAGCTGCTGCCGCTCTACTTCGGCCATTACGAAAAGCTGGTCCATCTCGCCCAGGTCGACGATCCGGAGCTGGCGGCGGCGGCCGAAGCGGCCGCGGGCCGGCTCGGCCTCGCCCACGAGCGGCGCCCGACCGGCTACGGCGATCTGCAGACCTTCCTCCGCCGGGCGGCCTGATCCCATGGCCGAGCTCGTGATCGTCTGCTGGCGGGACATCCCTGCCCAGGTCATCGCCAAGGCGGGCCGCCGGACCGCCAAGCGCCAGCTCTCGGAGCGCTTCGAGACCGCGATCGACCGCGCGGCGATGCGCGTCGGCCTCAGGGACAGCGACGCCTATCTCGGCGAGTGGCGGCGCGTCGCGGCCGGTCCCTGCGGCGACGATCTCGAGGCCGCAGCCGGGGAACGGGCGGCGGCTTTGGAAGAGCAGTACACGGACCAGCGGCTCCAGGCGCTCGTCGCCTCGGGCGGGGTCGATCCCGACACCCAGGCGGACACGGGCACGGCATGACGGACACCATCGTAAGCTCGGCGAAGCGCGAGATGGCGATCGGCTTCGAGCGGCCGTTCACGATCATCGGCGAGCGGATCAACCCGACCGGCCGCAAGAAGCTCGCCGCCGAGATGGCGGCCGGCGACTTCTCGAGCGTCGAGGCGGACGCGCTCGCGCAGGTCGCGGCGGGCGCCCATATGCTCGACGTCAACGCCGGGATCCCGCTCGCCGACGAGCCGGCGATCCTCGCCGCGACGATCAAGCTGGTGCAGTCGCTGGTCGACGTGCCGCTCTCGATCGACAGCTCCATCGTCGCGGCGCTGGAGGCCGGCCTCGCCGTCTACCAGGGGCGGCCGCTGGTCAACTCGGTGACCGGCGAGGAGGAGCGGCTCGAGGCGGTCCTGCCGCTGATCAGGAAGTACGACTGCGCGGTGGTCGCGATCTCCAACGACGAAACCGGGATCAGCGAGGACCCGGACGTCCGCTTCGAGGTCGCGAAGCGGATTGTCGAGCGCGCCGCCGATCACGGCGTCAAGGCCAGGGACATCGTGGTCGACCCGCTGGTGATGCCGGTCGGCGCCTTGAACCAGGCGGGGCGCGCCGCCTTCCGCCTGATCCGCCGGCTGCGCGAGGAGCTCGGCGTCAACACCACCTGCGGCGCGTCCAACGTCAGCTTCGGCCTGCCCAACCGCCACGGCATGAACGCGACCTTCCTGTCGATGGCGATCGCCTCGGGCATGACCAGCGCGATCATGAACCCGCTGCATGCCGAGGAGATGACCGGGGTCATGGGCGCCGACGTGCTCATGGGCCACGATCCCGACTGCCGGCGCTGGCTCCGGAAGTTCCGTGAGCCTGCGGCCGCCGGTGACGAGCGCTCGGAGCGCCGCCGCCGGAGAGCGTGAGGTAACCACGGCGGCGCGCCCCGACATGTGCGTGTGCTCGCCGCGTCGGTGAAAGCACGGCCAAAGGGCTGCCCTGAAGCAGGAGGTGGGCGTGGCTGACGACGCGCTCGTCGTCTTCACCCCGTCGGGCAGGCGGGGGCGGTTCCCGCGCGGCACGAACCTGCTGCAGGCGGCCCGCACCCTCGGCGTCGACCTGGATTCGGTCTGCGGCGGCCGGGCGATCTGCGGCCGCTGCCAGGTCGAGATCGCCGACGGCGCGTTCGCGAAGCACGGCATCCGCTCGAGCGCGGGCCACGTGACGCCCGCGGGCGCGGCCGAGCTTCGCTACGGGGCGAGAAAGCCGCTCCAGGCGGGGCGCCGCCTCGGCTGCCAGGCCTGCATCGAGGCCGACCTGGTGGTCGACGTGCCGGCGGACAGCCAGGTCCACCGGCAGGTCGTGCGCAAGCGCGCCGAGGTCCGCGACATCGCCCTCGATCCCGTGGTCCGGCTCCACTACGTCGAGGTCGAGCCGCCCCGGCTCGAGCGGCCGGAGGGGGATCTCCAGCGCCTCTGCCGGGCGCTCCGCGAGCAGTGGTCGCTGGACCGGATCGGTGCCGATCTGCGCACCATCCAATGCCTGCAGGCGGCCCTTCGGGACGGCGGCTACAAGGTCACGGTCGCGGTCCACGAGGGCCGGCGGATGATCGCGATCTGGCCCGGCTTCCACGACCGCGCCTTCGGCATCGCGATCGACGTCGGCTCGACCACCATCGCGGCCCACCTCGCCGACCTCCAGACCGGGGAGGTTCTGGCCTCCGGCGGGACCATGAACCCGCAGATCCGCTTCGGCGAGGATCTGATGAGCCGGGTCAGCTACGTGATGATGAACCCCGGCGGCGACCGGGAGATGACGCGCGCCGTCCGGGTCGCGATCGACGCCCTGATCACGCAGGTCGTCCAGGACGCCGGCGTCGCCGGCGAGGAGGTGCTGGAGCTGACCCTGGTCGGCAACCCGATCATGCATCACCTGGTGCTCGGGATCGACCCGACCGAGCT
>DASUSF010000414.1:0-2541 GCA_036375275.1 Geminicoccaceae bacterium
GATCTTCGTCTACCCGCAGGCCCTGCCGGCCGGGCCGAGCGCCTTCGCCTGGTCGGACCCGGGCGATGCTCCGGACGAGCTCCGCGACTACGCCCTGTTCGACGCCATCGTCCGCCGCTTCGACGCCGGATACTGCATCGACCGCGGCCGGATCTTCGCCGTCGGCCACTCCCTCGGCGCGTGGTTCGCGAACAGCCTCGCCTGCGCCCGGGGCGACGTGCTCCGCGCCATCGGGACGCTCGGCGGCTCGATCAGCCCCGGCGCATGCCGGGGCGAGGTGGCGGCGATCCTCCTGCACAACCCAGAGGACCGCCTGGTCCCGGTGGCGCAGGGGCTCTCGGTCCGGGACCACCTGCTCGAGCAGAACCGGCTCCGGCTCGGCGGCTACGGGATCGACCACGCCGGCTTCCGCTGCACCCGCTACGCCTTCCAGGGCACGCTCCACCCGGTGCTCTGGTGCGCCCACGACCGGGACCGCACCCCGGGCGGGCGGTACTACCCCCATCAGTGGCCGGGGGGCGCGGGCGAGGCGATCATGCGCTTCTTCGAGGCGCTGGCTCCGCTGCCCTGAGCCGCCGGGCCGCTTCCACCGCCCGCGCCCAGCGCGTATTGCTTGGCGCGGGGGAGATGGGAGTGCGGGGATGACGATGCGCGACTGGCTGCGGCTCCCGTACGAGGCGGGCTGGCGGCTGGTGATGGAGAACGAGGGGCTGGAGCTCTCCGGCTACATCGCCTTCGCCGCCTTCTTCGCGCTGTTCCCGTTCCTGATCTTCCTCGCCGCGCTCGCCGGCTTCCTCGGCGACGCCGGCACCGCCGACGAGTTCATCGCCGGCATGTTCGAGTTCATGCCGGACGATGTCGCGAGCACGCTGGCGCCGGCGGTGGGCGAGGTGATCGGCTCGCGCCAGGGCGGGCTCCTGACCTTCAGCATCGTGCTCACGCTGTGGTTCGCGTCCAACGGCATCGAGGCGCTGCGGGCGGGGCTGAACCGGGCGTACAAGGTGACCGAGGAGCGCCCGGTCTGGTGGCTCCGGCTGCAGAGCCTGGGCTTCGTGGTGGCGAGCGCGATCGCGATCCTGTTCCTCTCGCTCGCGGTGATCCTCGGACCGGTGGTCTGGAAGGCGCTCGGTCCCGCGGTCGACCAGATGCTGGAGACCGAGCTCGCCTTCCTGACCGCCCGCTACCTGGTCGCCGTGGTCCTCCTGTTCGCGGTGCTGCTGGTCCTCCACCGCTGGCTGCCCAACACGAAGCAGGCCTACGTCCGGGTCCTGCCCGGCGTGGCCGTCACGGTCGTGCTGCTGCTCACGAGCGCCGCGCTGTTCTCCTGGTACGTCGGCAACCTCGCCGACTACAGCGTGGTCTACGGCAGCCTCGGCGGCGTCGCGATCACCCTGTTCTTCTTCTACCTGAGCGCGATCATGTTCCAGTTCGGGGCCGAGGTGAATGCCGTCTGGCGGGAGCGGAAGGGCCTCCGGGATGCGCCCCAGGCGAGCAACGGCGAGGGCGAGGACACCGAAGCCGATCCGCACCCGGAGGCGCACCGGCGGAAGGGCAAGCCCGACCTGCGCGAAACCCACGGCCGGAGCTGTGGGACGTGACCAGCTGGCTCCGGCTGCCGGCCGACCCGCACCGGCTCAACCGGCTGGCCGTGCTGGCGAGCGTGCTCAACGCGGGCCTCCTGATCGCCCTCAAGCTCGTCCTCTGGCTCCTCAGCGGCTCGATCACGCTGCTCGCCTCGCTGGTCGACAGCAGCGTCGACGCCGTGGCCTCGCTGATCACCCTCGTGACGCTGCGCCAGGCCGCCCAGCCTGCCGATCACGCGCACCGGTTCGGGCACGGCAAGGCCGAGGCGCTCGGCGCCTTGCTCCAGGCGGCCTTCCTCGCCGGGCTCGCGCTGATGGTCGGAATCCAGGCGGTGCAGCGGCTGATCGAGCCGGTGCCGCTCCGCTACGGCAGCGCGGCGATCGCGGCCATGGTCGTCGCGATCCTGCTCACCCTCCTGCTCGTGAGCTTCCAGCGGATCGTGATCCGACGCACCGGCTCGATCGCGGTCGAGGCCGACAGCTGGCACTACCGCGGCGACCTCGCGACCAACCTCGCCGCCCTCCTCGGCCTCGCCGCCATCGAGGCCACCGGCCTGACCTGGATCGATCCGCTGGTCGCGTGCGCGATCGTGGTCATGCTCCTGACCGGCGCCACCGGCATCGGCCGGCGCGCCCTCGACATGCTGATGGACCGGGAGCTGCCGCAGGCGTCGCGGGACCGGATCATGAGCCTCGCGCGCGATCATCCGGACGCCCGGGACGTGCACGACCTGCGCACCCGGCAGGCCGGCTCGGACGTGTTCATCGAGCTGCATCTGGAACTCGACGGCGGCCTCGCGCTCCGGCACGCCCACGACATCACCCACGAGGTCGAGGACCGCATCCGGGGCGAGTTCCCGAGCGCCGACATCGTGGTCCACCAGGAGCCGGCGGGGCTCGCAGACGAGCGCCTCGACGAGGCGATCAGGAAGCTCGCGGCGCGCAGCTAGAGCCGTTT
>DASUSF010000415.1:0-3446 GCA_036375275.1 Geminicoccaceae bacterium
ACCAACGTGCGCGCCGGCTACCTCGAGGAGTGCCCGAACGTCGGCCGGCTTCTCAAGAACCTGAAGTTCTCCCTGGACATGGAGAACCAGATCATGAGCGCCATCCTCGACGAGGGCGCGGCGCCCGAGGAGGCGGCGCGGAGCTGGCTCGAGGAGAACCCGGAGGTCCTCGACGGCTGGCTGGAAGGCGTCACGACCCGGGACGGCGAGCCCGGCCTCCCCGCCGTCAGGGAACACCTCGGGGTCTCGTGAACGGGCCGGGTCCGGGCGCCGGCGGCGCCCGATCCCGACCGTTTCCTGCCGCCGCTCAGAAGGCGAAGCGGATGCCGGCGTGGATGCCGTTCACGATCTTGTCGTCGCCGCCGTCCTCGCGCTCGAAGTTCAGCAGGCGGTAGCCGACGAAGCCCGTGGTCTGCGGCAGGAAGCGCACCTCCGCGCGGACGTCGAACTCGAACACCTCGTCGGAATCGCCGAAGGTCGCGATGTCGGGGGCGTAGAAGATCCTGCCGACCCCGGCCATCGGCACGTCGAGCGGTATGTCGACGCGCACCTCGGCGCCCGGCGCGAGCGCGAAGACGTCGTCGCTGGGATCGTCGAGCAGCCCGAGGTAGGCCTTGCCGCCGAGCGACAGCGAGATGAACGGCGGCAGCCACTGGTCGATCAGCCCCGGCGCCAGCAGCTCGGTGGTGCCGACGATGTCCCGGTCGTCGCTGAACAGGATCCCGAAGGCGAGGGTGTTGCCGGGAAGGCCGACCAGGTCGGCGTCGCGGATGTACTTGCCCTGAAGCACCTCCTCGGTGAGGGCGACCTCGATCCGGTTCGGGCGCTCCTCCCGGCCGGTCTCCGCTTCCGGCTCGGCCGCCGCGCCGGCGCCGGCCATCCGCTGCCGCTGCCAGTCCGACCACTCCCGCCGGCTGATCTGGCCGTCGCCGTCGGCATCGGCTTCGGCGAACAGCTGATCCGGCTGCTCCACCTCGCTCAGCGCCCGCCTGAACTCCTCGCGCGCGATGGTGCCGTCGAGGTTGGCGTCGACGGAATCGAACGATGGAAACCCGCTGAGGGCGCCCTGTTGCGCAGTGGCTGGAAGGGCAACCCCCGCGGTTGCGACGGCCGTCAAGACGGCCCGACTGATGACGTTCATAGCAAGCGACTCCCTCAGGAAAAATATCAGCTCACGCAGCAGCCCGGCCTGAACCTGCGCCCAGGACCCGCTCGCGTCGTCCGAACAACGCGTTGGCCATGATCGTGTTCAATCGTCGCTACAATTTTTCCAAAAATTGTGTCGAACCGGCGGTCGTGTTTCCACAAGGGGTTCATCGCGGTCGTCATCCCGGCGGGCGGGCTGTTCACCGGCGCGGAAGCGATCAAGACGGAGGAGGAGGTCGCGATCTACGGCGGCACCGCCGGCCAGCAGTACGATCCCTGCTACCATCTCGCCTGCGATACCTCGGCAACATCAGTCTCGAGGGGCTGGACGACACGACGGACGCGGCGGCGCACGCGGTGCTGACCTTCGCCATGACCACCTCGTCGGTCAACGGCACCGACAACGGCTCGGACAAGGCGGCCAGGGACGCGGATCAGATGGAGTTCCTCGGCAGCCGTTTCCGGAAGTAGACGGAGACCCGCGAGGGCGGCGCGTCGCCGCCCTCCACCCCCTCTCCGGCTCAGCCGGGCCGGGCACGCGCGATCAGGGCGCTCAGCGCCTCGCGCTGCCGGCCCTGGTCGTCGAAGTTCGCGGGGTCGAGCCAGGCCGCATAGGCGACCTCGAGAGCCGGCCATTCACGGTCGAGGATCGAGAACCAGGCGGTGTCCCGGTTCCGGCCCTTGTACATGGTCGCCTGGCGGAACCGGCCCTCGTAGGTGAAGCCGAGGCGTTCGGCGGCGCGCTTCGACGGCGCGTTGAGGTCGTCGCACTTCCACTCGTAGCGGCGGTAGCCGAGCTCGTCGAACACCCGGCGCATCAGGAGGAACATCGCCTCGGTCGCCATCGGGGTCCGCTGGAGCGCGGGTGCATAGTTGATGTGCCCGACCTCGATCACCCCGACCGCGGGCTCGATCCGCATCAGGCTCGCGACCCCGAGGGCGCGGCCGCTCCGGCGCTCCAGGATGGCGTGGAACAGCGGGTCGTCGCCGAGCGCGAACCGGGCGATCCAGTCCCGGAGGCCGGCTTCGTCCTCGAACGGGCCGTAGGGGAGGTAGGTCCAGATCCGACCCTCCCGGTCCGCCGCGTAGGCTTCGAACAGATCGCCCGCGTGGCGGTCGGGATCGAGCGGCTCGAGCCGTGTCCAGCGACCTTCGAGCGCGGTCCGGGGCGGCGGCGGTCGGCGCTGCCAGCCGGGCACGGGGAAGCCGATCGGCTGGCCGAGGTGGTTGGTTGGCTGATCCATCGCGTGCCGTCCCGGGAGGTGTCCACCGGCAGCATGCCCGGCGCCCCCCGCCAGCCAAGGACCACTTTGCGGTTCCGCAGGGGCCGCCCTGCGGTCAGGCGTGGCCGGGCTCGGCACGGGCGCTCAACCGGACCGCGACGCGGCGCCGGTGATCGTGGCAAGATGATCCCCGGAGCCTGCAGCCGGCGTCGCTCCGGCTCCGGGATCGAGGGGGGAGAGCGCGGATGGAGGACTGGTTCACGGGCTACAAGATCCCGCTCGGGCGGTGGATGAGCGGCTTCGTCGACCTCCTGAACGAGCACGCGGCCTTCGTCTTCAACATCACGTCGGATGTTCTGGGCTTCCTCATCGACGGCCTGATCGACCTGATGCAGGGGATCCCGCCGCTCGCCCTGATCGCGCTCGTCGCCGGCCTCGCCTGGTTCCTGCACCGGGAGCTCTGGCTGACCCTGTTCGTCGCCCTCGCGCTGCTCCTGGTGATCAACCTCGGCTACTGGGAGGAGACGATCGAGACCCTGGCGCTGGTGATCTTCGCCACCTTCTTCTGCATGCTGATCGGCGTGCCGGTCGGGATCGCCGCCGCGCACCGTCCCTGGCTGTACACGTCGATCCGACCCGTCCTCGACCTCATGCAGACCATCCCGACCTTCGTATATCTCATTCCGGCACTGATCCTTTTCGGCCTCGGAGTGGTGCCGGGGCTGGTCTCGACCATCATCTTCGCGATCCCGGCCCCGGTCCGGCTCACCTACCTCGGGATCAGCTCCGTGCCCAAGGAGCTGCTCGAGGCGGGGGAGGCGTTCGGCGCGACCCGCCGCCAGCAGCTCTGGAAGGTCGAGCTGCCGCACGCCATGCCGACCATCATGGCGGGGCTGACCCAGTGCATCATGCTGTCGCTGTCGATGGTCGTGATCGCCGCCCTGGTCGGCGCCGGCGGCCTCGGCAAGCCGGTGGTGCGCGCGCTCAACACCGTGAACATCGCGCAGGGGTTCGAGGCCGGGCTCGCGATCGTCCTGGTCGCGATCCTCCTCGACCGGCTGTGCAAGCAGCGCGGCC
>DASUSF010000416.1:0-6717 GCA_036375275.1 Geminicoccaceae bacterium
CTTCCGTCTGCGGCCGTGCGCTAGCCGGATCCGGCTGGGCCGTGTCTCCGCGGGCTCGGATCGACCGCGCTCGGGGCGCGACCGGCGGCAAAGTGCGCCGGCGCAAAGCTTCTGGCCGACGCGCACAAGGTCGATTAGGACCTTCGCCTGGCTGATCGAACAAGGACTGCCGGACGGATGGACTACCTGCTCACCCTCGCCGTCGATCCCGCCGCCTGGGTCGCGCTCGTGACCCTGATCGTGATGGAGGTCGTGCTCGGCATCGACAACCTGATCTTCATCTCGATCCTGACCAACAAGCTGCCCGAGGAGCAGGGCTCGCGGGCGCGGCGGGTCGGCATCGGAGGCGCGCTGGTCCTCAGGCTCGCGCTGCTCGGGACGGTCGCGGTGATCGTGCAGCTGACCGAGCCGGTCTTCACGCTGTTCGAGCACGGCTTCTCGTGGCGCGACCTGATCCTGATCGCGGGCGGCCTGTTCCTGGTCTGGAAGGCGACCAAGGAGATCCATCACAACGTCGACCCCGATCACGGCCCGGACGTGTTCGAGCCGGAACGGAAGACGACGAGCTTCGCCGCCGTGATCGGGCAGATCCTGGTGCTCGACCTCGTGTTCTCGATCGACAGCATCATCACCGCGGTCGGCATGACCCCGCACATCCCGATCATGGTCATCGCGGTCCTGGTGACCGTCGCCGTGATGCTGCTCGCGGCCGACCCGCTCGCGAACTTCATCCGGGCCAACCCGACCATCGTCATGCTGGCGCTCGGCTTTCTGCTGCTGATCGGCACGACGCTGATCGCCGAGGGCTTCGGCGCGCACGTGCCCAAGGGCTACATCTACGCGGCGATGGCGTTCTCGGCGCTGATCGAGGGCTTCAACATGCTGGCCCGCCGGGCGCGTCGCCGGCGGGCGGCGGCGCGGCAGGCCGCCGGCAGCTGAATCGCGGGAATTTCCGGACGCCCCCTTACGTTCAACCGGCCGAGGGCCCACTTGTATTGCTGCAGCGCAACATGACCGACGACGTCCCCCGCCGCACGCCGAGTGCGGTCGGAGCGGCGGTCGTCCCCAAGGAGGACACCATGGCGAAGGCATCCCCGAAGCTCGAGATCAACCAGGCGACCGCCGAAGAGCTCGCAGCGCTTCCCGGCATCGGCCCGAGCACGGCCGAGACCCTGATCAAGATCCGCGACCAGCGCGGCGGCTTCAAGAGCGTCGACGAGCTCGAGGAGGTCCAGGGCCTCGGCGCGCAGACGCTGAAGAACATCCGCGGCCACGTCTCCGTCTCCGCCAAGGCGCATTCCGGGAGCGGCCGCAACGGTGCCGAAGGCGCCGCCCGGGCCACAGAGAAGACTGCAGAGAAGGCCACAGAGAAGGCCACGGAGAAGGCCACGGAGAAGACCGCCAGCGCGGCGCGCGAGGGTGGCAAGGCCGTCGCCGAGACCGCAGCCGAAACCGGCAGGACCGCTGCCGAAAGGTCGGCCGAGAGCGGCAGGACGGCGGTCGAGACCGCGGCCCAGAGTGCGCGCGCCGGGACCGAGGCGTTCCGCAGGACGGCGACGCAGCAGGCCGAGACGGCCCGCCGCGGCCTCGAGGTGGCCGCCGGCAAGTCCGAGGAGATCGGCCATGCCGCCGCCGAGGCGCAGCAGCAGGTGCTCGGCTCGATGCGCGAGGTCAACGAGGTCTGGCTCGGGCTGGTCCAGACCCAGTTTCAGGCCAACGTCGAGACCGCGCAGCGGATGATGCAGTGCCGGACGCCGCAGGACCTGGCTGAGCTGCAGTCGACGTACATGCGCACCTCGATGGAGCGTCTGGTCGACGGCACCAGCCGTGCCGTGGCGGCGAGCAGCCAGCTGGCGCAGACCATGTGGCGGCCGTTCCAGAGCCTCGCCCGCCGCTAAAACATCATCCGCTTGTGTAGAACCGCTCTCTCGTGAGCGGTTGTAGGCGGATAAAGATGCTACACCATTGAGACAGGGCAGCTTTCTTCCGATGAGCGTGGGGTCCGCCTCGACCTGAAGGTGGTTCCATCTCATCGGAGGCTGCTCCGGAGCGGATACCCGCTCGAGCCGGCCCGTCCCGGGGAATCGCCCGGCGGCGGGCCGGCGCGTGTCTACAGGTCGAGCAGCGCCTCGGCGAGGATCGTCTGCTCGCGCTCGAAGGGGGCGTCCTCGGGATCACCCTTCCGCGGCGCCACCGCCACGAACGAAGACCTGCCGCCGTCGAGTTCCGGAGGTAGGAGGACGAAGCGGATGAAGCTCGCCGGCTCCTCCCCGACCACCCGGCCGATGATGTCGTCGTCGACCGCCTCGAGCCAGGCCTCGCCCGGGCGCACCGGGAAGCGCCGGCAGCCGACCATGGCGTCGAGCGCGCCCGCCGTGAGCAGCCGGATGCCGGGCCCGAGGTGACGATGGCGGGGGGTGATCGAGCCCGCCTTCAGCAGGATCCGGTCGACCCGGAGCAGGACCCGGCGGTCGGTCGGCGGTGCCACCGAGCACGACAGGATGCCGCTGGTGTCCGGACCGGCGAGGCTCCCGTTCAGATCGATCGCCAGAACGAAAATGCGCCCGGCCAACCGGGGCGGCCCGCGCTTGCCGCGGCGCCCGATCCAGGTCTCGCCCGCGGGCGAGGTCATCACCAGCGCATCGCAGTCGACCGGCCCGGTCGGGACGTCGCCCTCCCGCGCGCTGAGGTGCAGGCGGATCGTCTCAGCCGGCATCGCCGATCCGCTGCACGCCGCGCCCGACCAGGATCACGCCGAGCGCAGCCGTGAGGATGAAGAGGCCCGGAAAGACCGACATCCAGGGCGCGATCAGCAGGTAGTTCTTGGCCTGCTCGAGCATGGCGCCCCAGTCCGGCGTCGGCGGCTGGATGCCGAGGCCGAGGAAGCCCAGCGCCGCCTCGATCTGCAGCGCCAGCGGGAACAGGATCATGTACTGCATGATCACGAGCGGGAGCACGTTCCGGAGCACGTGCCGGAACAGGATCACGGGCTCCGGCATGCCGAGCGCGCGCGCCGCCTCGACGTAGGTCTGGCCGGCCTCGGCGATCGCGCCGGCGCGCGCGATCCGGAAGAACACCGGCAGGTAGACGATCGCGAGCGCGGCGACGAGGTTGACCATGCCGGTGCCGAGCACGCCCGTGATCACGACCCCGAGCAGGATCGGCGGGAAGCTCAGGATCACGTCGACGAGCCGCGCCGCCCCCATGTCCAGCCAGCGGCCGGCGTAGCCGGCGATCAGGCCCGCAAGCCCGCCGAGGACCGCCGCGATCAGCAGCGAGCCCGCGACCACCGAGAGGGTGACGCGCGTGCCGTAGATTGCGCGGGCGAAGATGTCGCGGCCGACGTCGTCGGTCCCGAACAGGTGCTCGTCGGACGGCGGCTGCAGCGCGCCCGCGACGTCGACGTCGGTCGGCGAGTGGCCCGTGAGCGCGAACGGGAACAGGGCGGTGAAGATCAGGAGCGCCACGATCACGAGGCCGAGCACCAGCTCCGGGTGCCGCCGCGCGCCGGCGAGCAGGCGCCGTCCGCTGCCTGTTTCCGTAGCTTCCGATGCACCGGCTGCGGTTGCCATGGCTCAGCGCCGCATCCGGGGGTCGACCCAGGTGTAGAGCAGGTCGACCACGAGGTTGACCAGGAGCGCCATCGCCACCACCAGGAGCAGCCCGCCCTGGACGATCGGGAAGTCCCGGTTCTGGATCGAGGTGAGCAGCAGGCGGCCGAGGCCCGGCAGCGCGAACAGCGATTCGATCACCACGACCCCGCCCAGGATCTGGATCAGGATCAGGCCCATGAAGGTCACGAGCGGGATCAGGATGTTGCGCAGCACGTGCTTGAACACGACGGTGCGCATCGGCAGGCCCTTCGCGATCGCGAGCCGGACGTAGTCCCGGCCCATGGCGCTCACCACCGACTGGCGGACGAACTGGCTGTAGGCGACCGCCTGCAGGATGCCGAGGCTGACGATCGGGAGGAACAGGATCTCGAGGTTCTGGGCGAGGTCCTGGGTCGGCCCGCGGTACATGATCGGTGGCGACCAGCGGAACCAGGCGGAGGCCCCGATCAGCAGCATCAGCCCGACCCAGAAGACCGGCGCCGCGAGCCCGGTGACGTTGACCGCCTGGACCAGATGGTCGGGCCAGCGGCCCTCGTAGACCCCCGCGAGCAGGCCGAGCGGGACGCCGACCAGCGTCGCCACCAGGAGCGTCAGGAGGCCGAGCTCCAGGGTCACCGCGAACGCCTGGAGCACGATCCCGGCGACCGGCCGGCCCTGGTTCCAGCTGGTGCCGAGGTCGCCGGTCAAGGCGCTCCCCAGCCAGTCGAGGTACTGGACGTGGACCGGGCGATCGAGCCCGAAGAAGGCGCGGAGCGACGCGGCGGTCCGCGGGTCGTCGCCGGCCTGGCCGAGCATCTGGGCCACGATGTCGCCCGGCACGGCGCGCACCAGCAGGAACACGACGATGCTCGCCAGGATCGCGGTGACCAGCGAGGCGGCGAGGCGGCGGATCAGGAAGGTCGCCATCGGGCGGGCCGGAGGCGGCGGCCGGCGCTCCGGCCACCCCCTGGCACGGTCACTCGACCCAGGTGTTGACCAGGCCGAAGTACCAGCCGGTCGGATGGTGCTCGAAGCCGTGGACCCGCTGGTTGACCGCGACCACGTAGTCCGCGCTGAACATCATGATCGTCGGCACCTCCTCGGCCAGGAACTTCTGGAACTCGACGTAGATCTCCTTCCGCTTCCCGGGATCGGTCTCCATCCGGCCCTGGTCGAGCAGCTCGCTCCCCCGCTCGCTGTTCCAGTTGCGGAAGTCCGCGCCCTCCGGCTGCTGATGGAAATGTCGGTAGAACAGGAGGTTGGGGTCGGGCTGGGTGCCCCAGTCGTTGAAGGTGAAGCCCATCTTCTGCGAGCGGAAGTTGTTGATCCAGACGCCGAGGTCGACCTTGTTGATCGCGAGGTCGATGCCGATCTCCTTGAGCTGCTCGGCGAGGGTCACCGCCGCCGGGTCCATCCAGTCGTAGCCGATGATCGTGGTGAGCTCGAGGTCGAGCCCGTCCTCGTGGCCGGCCGCCGCCATCAGCTCCTTCGCCTTCTCGATGTCCGGCCCCTGGTTCGGCAGCTCGTCGAGCGGCGCGCCCCAGCTGTCCTGCATGCCCGCGACCATGGTCCCGATCACCGAGCCGTAGCCGCCGACCGCGGCCTGCATGATCTTCTCCTTGTCGACGGCGTTCGCGATCGCCTGGCGCACCTCGAGCGTGCCGAGCGGGCCGTAGGACAGGTCGAGGTCGATCGACTTCTGGCCGAACGACGGGAAGCGGAGGATCTCGAGGTTCTCGGCGTCCGCGATCTGCTCGGAATCCTGCGGCCGGCCGAGTACCGCGAGGTCGACCCGCTCGTTCTCCAGCGCGACCAGCATGCTGGCGCTGTTCGGGAGATAGAGGAACGTGATCTCGTCGAGGTGCGGCACCCCCTCGGCCCAGTAGTCCTCGAACTTCACGAGGTTGAGGAAGCTGTTGGGCTGGAAGGCGCCGAGCATGTACGGCCCGGTGCCGACGCTCTCCTGGTTCATCCGGTTGCGCGCGTTCTCGTCGTCGAACCAGCCGGCCGGCACGACGCCCCCGTATTTGTTGGTGAGCGTCATCAGGAGCGCGGCGTTGGGCTCGGCGAGGCGCATCACCACGGTCCGCTCGTCGGGGACCGTGATCTCCTGGATGACCGCATAGTCGCGGGCGCCAGGCGAGCCGTTCTCGGGATCGCGGACGTAGTCGTAGCTGTACTTGACGTCCTCCGCGGTCATCGGCTCGCCGTTGTGGAAGGTGACGCCGTCACGGAGCGTGAAGGTGTAGGTGAGGCCGTCGTCCGAGACCTCGTGGCTCTCGGCGAGCAGCGGCTTCGCGGTGCCCGAGGCGTCCTCGAACATCAGGCCCTGGTACATCAGGACCGTGACCTGGATCCGGGCGTCGGCGCCCTGGTGGTAGGGGTCGAGCGCCGGCGGCTCGACCAGCGAGCCGACCGTCAGCGAGCCGCCGTCCTGGGCCTCCGGGTCGACCGGAGCGTACTGCGCGAGCGGGCTCCCGGGCAGGGCTGCGAGCGCCGCGATCAGGCCGAGCGCAGGCAGCGCCCGGCTCGGGATGGGTCGCACGGTGGACTTCATCGGTTCTCCTCCCAGACTGAACGAAGGGCATCGTCGCCCATTGGGCCTCAGGCCGCGAGCCTCCCCTCGAGGTCGAGATCGTCGCGGATGCAGGCCTTGAAGCGGCCGGGCGCCATCTCGCGCAGCGCCGGCACCGCGCCGGCGCAGGCCGGGATCGCGAACGGGCAGCGGGTCCGGAAGACGCAGCCGGACGGCGGCTCGGCCGGGTCGGGCAGCTCGCCCGTAAGCACCGTCCGCTCGCCCCGCCGCCGGCCCGGCATGGCGTCGATCAGCGCCCGGGTGTACGGGTGGAGCGGCGCGCGGAACAGGGCTCGCGCCGGCCCGACCTCCATGACCCGGCCGAGGTAGAGGACCAGCACCCGGTCCGAGGTGAGCTCGACCACCGCGAGGTCGTGGCTGATGAACAGCATGGTCAGGCCCAGTTCCCGGCGCAGCCCCTCGAGCAGGTTGATGATCTCGGCCTGGATCGAGACGTCGAGCGCCGAGACCGGCTCGTCGGCGACCACGAGGTCGGGCTCGACCACGAGCGCCCGGGCGATCGCGAGGCGCTGCCGCTGGCCGCCGGAG
>DASUSF010000417.1:0-3844 GCA_036375275.1 Geminicoccaceae bacterium
AGAACCGCTCCGGCTCCGGCGGCGCCTTCGCCACCGGCAGGTCCATGACGTCCTGAGGGGTCCCGCCCATGCCGATGACGTGGCGAGTCCGACGCCGGCTGACAAGACCCCGACCCGGCTCCGGCGGACCGCGCGCAGGGCGGGCGCGCCCCTGAGGCGCAAGGCCCCTGCCTGCGGCCCGGATCAGCCCGTGGCCCCGATCAGCCCGTGGCCCGGATCAGAAGGCGTCGTCGTCGAAGTCCATGACCGGCCCGGCGCCGGCCATGATCCGGGCGACCAGGACGCCGCTCTCGGGCAGCACCTTGGCCATGAAGAACCGCGCGGTCCGCACCTTGGCCTCGTGGAAGCCCGCGTCCGCGGCCCCGCCGTCCGCCTTCCGGGCGAGCGCGACCTTCGCCATCCGCGCCCACATGAAGGCCATGGCGGTGAGGGCGAGCAGGCGGAGGTAGTCGGCCGACGCGGCGCCGGCCTCGTCCGGGTTCCTGCGGCCCGCCTGCGCGAGGTGCAGGGTCACCTGCTGGAGCCGCGCGAACGCCTTGGCCAGAGGCATCACGAACTCGCCGAGCGAGGGGTCCGCCTGGTGCTCCTCGACGAACGCGATCACCGGGTGGAAGAAGGCCCTGAGATAGCGGCCGAAGTGCGCCGGCAGCTTGCGCCCGACCAGGTCCAGCGCCTGGATCCCGTTCGCGCCCTCGTACAGCTGGGTGATTCGCGCATCCCGGACCAGCTGCTCCATGCCCCATTCGGCGATGTACCCGTGCCCGCCCATCACCTGGACGCCGAGGTTGGCCGCCGCCGAGCCCTCGTCGGTCAGGTACGCCTTGATCACGGGCGTCATCAGCTGGAGCAGGTCGTCCGCGTCCTGGCGGGTGGCCGGGTCCGGATGCCGGCTCGCGACGTCGGCGCTCATCCCGATCCAGTAGGCGAGGGCGCGCCCCCCCTCGCTGATCGAGCGCATGGTCAGCAGCATGCGCCGGACGTCCGGATGCACGAGGATCGGGTCGGCCGGGCAGTCGGGGTGCCGGGCGCCGGTCAGCGCCCGCCCCTGCAGGCGCTCGCGCGCGTACGCCGCGGCGCTCTGGTAGGCGACCTCGGCGATCCCGAGGCCCTGGATCCCGACCTCGAGGCGGGCCTCGTTCATCATCGTGAACATGGCGCGCATGCCCTTGTGCGGGCGACCGACCAGCCAGCCGGTCGCGCCCTCGAAGGTCATCACGCAGGTGGCCGAGGCCTTGAGCCCCATCTTGTGCTCGAGCCCGCTGCACGCGACGCCGTTCCGCGGCCCGGCCGAGCCGTCCTCCCGCGGCAGGAGCTTCGGCACCAGGAACAGGCTGATCCCCTTGATCCCGGCGGGCGCGTCCGGCAGGCGGGCGAGCACGAGGTGGACGATGTTCTCGCTCAGATCGTGCTCGCCGGCGCTGATGAAGATCTTGGTGCCGGTGACCCGGAAGGTGCCGTCGTCCGCCGGCTCGGCGCGGGTCCTGATCAGCCCGAGGTCGGTGCCGCACTGGGGCTCGGTCAGGCACATCGTCCCGCTCCAGCGGCCCTCGACCATCTTCGGCAGGTACAGCGCCTTGATCCGGTCGTCGGCGTGGCGCTCGATCAGGTTCATGGCGCCGGCGGAGAGCCCGGGATAGGTGCCGAAGGAGATGTTGGCGGACGAGCACATCTCGTCGACCACCACCCGGAGCGCCTTCGGCAGGCCCTGGCCGCCGTGCGCCGGGTCGGCGGCGAGCCCGATCCAGCCGCCCTCGCGGAACGCCCGGTACGCGTCCTGGAAGCCGGCCGGCGTGCGGACGACGCCGTTCTCGTAGGTGCAGCCCGCCTGATCGCCGGGGCGATTGAGCGGGAACAGCACCTGCTCCGCGACCCTGGCGCCCTCCGCCAGCACCGCGTCGATCAGGTCCCTGCTCGCCTCCTCGTAGCCCGGCAGCTCGCACAGCCGCTCGATCTCGAGCACCTCGTGCAGGACGAAGCGGATGTCGCGCAGCGGGGCGGCGTAGACGGTCATCGAGATCAGTTCCGAAGCGGCTTGCCGGTCTCGAGCATGTGCTCCATCCGGGCGAGCGTCGCGGGCGTCCGCACCAGGCGCATGAAGGCGTCGCGCTCGAGCGCCAGGAGATCGTCCTCGGTGAGCACGGCGGTGATGTCGGTCGGCCCGCCCGAGAGCACGCGCGCGAGCTCGCCCGCGACCACCTCGTCGTGCGGGGTGGCCTTGCCCGACCGCCGGAGCGCCTCGACCGCCAATGCCAGCGCCGCGCGCCCGCTCGGGCCCGGCAGCCGGATCTCCACCTCCGCGGGCGGGACGTAGTCCCGCGCCAGCTCGAGCGCCCGCGCCCGGGCGTCCGCGAGCAGGCGGTCCCGGTTCATGGTGATGCCGTCGCTCTCGCGGAGGAACAGGAGCTCCCGCGCCTCGAACGCCGACCTCGCGACCTTGGCGAGCCCGATCGTCTCGAAGACCGTGGAGATGGCCGGCATCGGGCCGCCCGGCCGCTGCGGGTGCGCCATCCACCGGCTGAGCAGCCCGCTCGAGCCGGTCCAGGCCGGGATCACACCGACCCCGACCTCGGGCAGGCCGATGTAGGTCTCGGCGTGGGCCTGCACGGCGTCCGCGTTGAGGCAGATCTCGCAGGCGCCGCCGAGGGTCATCCCGGCCGGCGCCGCGACCACGGGGAACGGCGCCTGCCTGAGCCTCCGGAAGGTCCGCTGGCCGCGCCCCACCATCTCCTCGACCATCGGGAAGGCGGCGACGTTGGCGGCGAACAGCGCGAGCCCGATGTTGGCGCCGACCGAGAAGTTCTCGGCCTCGTTGTAGATCACCAGCGCCCGGAAGTCCTTCTCGACCACCCCGATCGCCTTCTCGATCAGGGCCATGGTGTCGAGATCGATCGCGTTCATCTTGGTGTGGAACTCGAGGCAGGCGACCCGCTCGCCGATGTCCCAGAGGCTCGCCGAGCCGTTGCGGAGCACGGGCGCCGAGGACCGCTTGACGTCCTCGAGCAGGAGGACGCCCTCCGGCCGCTCGACCGGCTGCCAGGTCCCGTCCGGCGCCAGGGCGTGGAGCCGCCCTTCGCGGACCTCGTAGAACGAGCCGTCGCCGACCATCTCGAGCAGCGGCGGGACCCGCATCCCCTGCCGCTCGAGGTGGCCCCGGAACCAGGCCGGGCCGATCCGGTCCAGGATCTCGAAGGGGCCGCGCTCGAAGGCGTAGCCACGCCGCATCGCGGCATCCACCGAGACGATGTCGTCCGCGATCTCCGGCACGAGCGACGCCGCGTAGGCGAGGGTCCGGGTCATCACGTCCGCGGCCCAGACCGCCGCCGGGTGGTCGCTCCCGAAGACCGCCCGCGGGTCCTTGCGGGCGGCGGCCACGACGTCGAGCCGGGGCCGCTCGACCGGGAGATAGGCGCCGCTCCCGAGGTCGATCGCCTGCTTCTCCCGGCGCCCGTCGGGAAGCTTCTGCAGGCGGTAGAAGCCGCCCTTGCCCTTGCGGCCGGTGAAGCCGGCCTCGATCAGCCGGTCGACCAGCGGCATCGGCCGGTCGACGGCGTGGAACGGGTCGTCCCGCGGGAGGCTCGCCCGCAGGGTGGCGGCGACGTGCGGCAGGAGGTCGATCCCGACCAGGTCGGCGAGTCCGAAGACGCCGGTCTTGGGGATGCCGAACGGCCGCGCGATCACGAGATCGGCCTCCTCGACCGGCGTCCCGCGCTCCAACGCAGAGGTCATCGCCGCCTGCATCCAGAACGAGCCGATCCGGTTGGCGATGAACCCGGGCGTGTCCTTGCAGCGGACCACGGTCTTGCCAAGCGCGCGATCGGCGAAGCCCGCGATGGTCCGGACCGCG
>DASUSF010000418.1:0-4383 GCA_036375275.1 Geminicoccaceae bacterium
CCCGCTCAGGCGTCGAGAGCGAGCTGCTTCTTCAAGGCCTTCCGGCGCCGCCGGATCGACTGCGCCTTCTCGCGGTTGCGCCGCTCGGACGGCTTTTCGTAGGCGCGCCGCCGCTTGAGCTCGCGGAACATGCCTTCGCGCTGCAGCTTCCGCTTGAGCGCCCGAAGCGCGCCGTTGACGTCGTTGTCGTGGACCAGGACCTGCATTCGTCCTCCAGTTCGGGTGTCGCTCACGCCGCCCGGCGGGTCGCCGCGCCGGCGCGACGCCGGCGCGGCCTCGCCCGGGCACCCGGCTGCGGCCGCGCCGGCTCGGCCGGCGGAGCGCTGTGCCAGGGGTGGTCGGCGGCGACCGGGATGCGCAGCCGGATCAGCTTCTCGATGTCCCGGAGATACGGCTGCTCCTCGACGTCGCAGAACGAGATCGCGATGCCGTCGCGGCCGGCCCGGGCGGTCCGCCCGATCCGGTGCACGTAGCTCTCGGGGACGTTCGGCAGGTCGAAGTTGATCACGTGCGTGATGCCGTCGACGTCGATCCCGCGCGCCGCGATGTCGGTCGCGACCAGCACCCGGCCGCTGCCGTTCCGGAACCGCGCGAGCGCCCGGGTCCGCGCGTTCTGCGCCTTGTCGCCGTGGATGGCGTCGGCCGGGATGCCACCGCGGTCGAGCTGCTTCGCGACCCGGTCGGCGCCGTGCTTGGTGCGCGCGAAGACCAGCACCCGCTCGATCTCCGGGTCACGGAGCAGGCGGGCGAGCAGGCGCGGCTTGTCGGCCTTGGCGACGTGCATCACCCGCTGCTCGACCTTGTCGGCGGTCGTGCTCGCGGGCGCGACATCCACCCGCACCGGGTCGCGCAGCAGCCCCTTCGCCAGATTCGCGATCTCCGCGGGCATGGTGGCCGAGAACAGGAGCGTCTGCCGTTCCGCCGGCAGCGTCCGGATGATCCGGCGGACATCGTGGATGAAGCCCATGTCGAGCATCCGGTCGGCCTCGTCGAGCACGAAGACCTCGAGCCGGTCGAGCTTGACGTGGCCCTGGCCCATCAGGTCGAGCAGACGCCCCGGGGTCGCGACCAGGAGGTCGACACCCCGCGCCATGGCACGGACCTGCGTGCCCTGTCCGACACCGCCGAAGATCACGGTGCTGCGGAGGTTCAGGAACCGGCCGTAGTCCCGGATGCTGTCAGAGATCTGGGCCGCCAACTCCCTGGTCGGCGTGAGGATCAGCGTCCGGCAGCCGCGGGGGCCGGCCTGGCGCGGCTCGCGCGCCAGCCGGTCCAGGATCGGCAGGGTGAAGGCCGCGGTCTTGCCGGTCCCGGTCTGGGCGCAGCCGAGCAGATCGCGGCGCTGGAGAAGGTGGGGGATGGCCTGCGCCTGGATCGGCGTCGGCGTGGTGTAGCCTTGCGCGCTCACCGCGCGCTGGATCGGCTCGAGCAGGTCGAGCCCGGAAAACGAAGTCAAAAGAGGCACGCTTTCGTATGGCCGTGAATCGGCAGCTGCGGCCGACGCGGCTGTTCAGGCCATCCCGCGCGCAGCCGGAAAGGGCCTATCCGTGGTTCGGATCGTCTCGGATGCAGCGGCCTTCGCAGGACTTACCGGGGCCGCTTTGCGCGCTCGCGAGGTGGCGGACGTCGTTGCGTCCGACCGATATATGCCGCCCGGCGGACGGAAATTCAAGCGCTCCGCGAAACGGAAGGCCGCTCCTTGCCGCGCACCAGCCTTGCGGCAGCCGACCGGCGCCTTCAGGCTTCGCAGCCGGAGCAGGCGGCCTCGCGGCTCGCCCTGGACGAAGCCGGCGGAACGTCGAGCGCCGGGTTGCGGTCGAAGAACCCCGCCGGCTGGAGCGTGAAGCCGGTGGCGACCCAGGGCTGGTTGACGTACGGCCCGGCCGGGAACCGCTGGTTCTGGTCGAACGGCGTGACCCGGAGGTGGTGTCCGATGAAGCCCGCCCGCTCATCACCAGCGCGTCCGGGTGGGTGAAGACGGGCTCGCGCCATGCGGTATCAGGCGGTAGGCGGTCCGCCAGCGCTTCTGGAACCGGCTCGCGTAGTTGTGCTCGGCCATCGGCACGGGCGGACCGCCGTGGTCGTCGATCCGGAGCACCTTCAGTAGTTGCCCGCCGACCAGGCGTCCACCTGCGCCTGCTCCACCGCGATCCCGCGCCGCGCGCAGGCTTCGGCGAAGGCGGGGTCGGCCTTGACGCACGCCTCCACCGCCGAGAGCTCCTCGGGCATGATGGTCGGCCGCGCGCCCGGAACCTCGCGCCAGGCGGCGACGCTTCCTGCCTCCAGGTCGACCTCCGCCTCGAACACGCCGTTGCTCTCCACGTCGAACATGCAGACGAACGCCCTCCGGGCGATGGGCTGCCCCGGACGGAAGCCGCGCACGACCGCCTTTGGCGGCTCCTTCAGCTCGACCGTCTCGAAGCTCCGCCAGGAGATGCGAGCCGAGCTCAAGACCCTCCAGCGCGAGACCGGGATCACCTTCATCTTCGTGACCCACGACCAGGAGGCCCTCACCATGAGCGACCGGATCGCGGTCATGGCCGAGGGTCGGGTCCAGCAGATCGGCGCGCCGGACGCGATCTACGAGCATCCGGTCAACCGCTTCGTCGCCGGCTTCATCGGCGAGACCAACCTGCTCCGCGCACGGGCCTCGAGGCTTGAAGAGGGACTCGCGAGGTGCGCGCTCGACGGCGGCGGCGTGCTGCTCGCGGAGGCCGACGAAGCGCGGCCGGACCAGCCGGTCACCCTGTCCCTGCGTCCGGAGAAGGTCCGGCTGGTGGAGGAGCGCGGCGCCGACCTCGCGGGCACGATCGAGGACGTCGTCTATCTCGGCACCGACAGCCAGGTGAGCGTGCGTCTGGACGGCGGCACCCGGCTGGTGGCCCGGGTCCAGAACGCCTGGCGCGACCGCCGCTTCGGCCGCGGCGAGCGGGTCGGGCTCGCCATCAGGCCGGGTGCGGCGCGGGTGCTCGCGGACTGATGGCGGGCGTCCCGGCCCGCCCGGCCGGCGACCTCCTGGAGGCCCGGCCTGCGACCGTCCGCCGCCGCCGGCGGGTCGCCCGGCTCTGGCTGCTCGCGCCGGCGCTCCTGATCCTCGCCGGACTCCTGATCCTCCCGCTCCTGATCATGGCGGTCTACTCTTTCCTGACGCCCGGCACCTTCGGCGGCGTGATCTGGGAGGTCTCGCTCGACGCCTATGTCCAGTTCCTGTTCGAGCGGGACATCTTCGACGACACGCTCCGCTTCACCAGCGCGTACCTCGGGATCTACGGCCGCTCCTTCCTGCAGGCGCTGGGCGCCACGCTGGGCTGCCTCCTGATCGGGCTACCGACCGCGTGGTGGATGGCGACCCGGCCGCCGGAGCAGCGCAACCTCTGGGTCTTCCTGATCACCGTTCCCTACTGGGTGAACCTCCTGATCCGGACGCTCGCGATGCTGTTCCTGCTGCGTGACGAGGGCCCGCTCAACGCGTTCCTGATCTGGCTCGGGGTCATCGAGCGGCCACTCACCCTCGCCTACACCGACGGCGCGGTCCTGGTCGGCCTGATCTACAGCTATCTGCCGTTCATGGTGCTGCCGATCTTCGCGACCATCGAGCGCTTCGACTTCCGCCTGGTCGAGGCCGCCTACGACCTCTACGGCGAGCGCCGGACGGTCTTCCGGCGGATCGTGCTGCCGCTGGCGCTGCCCGGGATCGTCGCCGGCTGCCTCCTGGTCTTCATCCCCAGCCTCGGCGCGTTCATCGCCCCGGACATCCTGGGCGGCGGCCGGAACCTGATGATCGGCAACCTGATCGCGCTGCAGTTCGGGAGCTCCCGCAACTGGCCGTTCGGCGCGGCCGCGGCGATGATCCTGATGAGCGTCGCCTGGTCGCCCTGATCTTCTACGCCCGCGCGCACGGCCGCGGCCAGGGTGCGGGCGCGCACTGATGGCAGCCCTCAGCCGCAGCGACGAGCTCAAGCGCTTCCCCGGCTTCCGGGTGGTCGCCTGGCTGTGCGTGGTCTTCCTCTACGCGCCGATCCTGGTGATCGCGGTCGACTCCTTCAACAGCATCCGCTCGATCACCACCTGGGGCGGCTTCAGCCTCACCTGGTACGGCCGGGTGTTCAGGAACGAGGAGATCCTGCAGGGGGCGCTGAACCCGCTGACCGTCGCGATCATCGTGGCCAGCGTCGCGACCATGGCGGCGACCGCGGCGGCGCTGGTCATGGTCCGCGGCCCCGGGTTCCGCGGTCGGACCGCCGCCTACGGCGTGATCAACCTGCCGCTCATGGTGCCGGAGATCGTCTCCGCGGTCGCGACCCTGATCTTCTTCTCGACGGTCGGGATCGGGCTCGGCCTGATGACCGTGATCCTGGCCCACACCGTGTTCTGCATCCCGTT
>DASUSF010000419.1:0-8691 GCA_036375275.1 Geminicoccaceae bacterium
GACGCTCCGGGCGTGAGCCGCCCGGGCAGCCGCGTCGCGCTGCGGCTCCGAAGGTCGCTGAAGCCAGGGGCGGAACGGCTCGCCAGGGCGGCAGGAAGGAAGGACGCTCGACCCGTTGCTCAGCGTGGCGGTCGCGGAAAAGGTGTCCGCGCCCCGCACGATGGACTACTTCAAGCAGCGCGCCGAACGCCCTTTCCTGACGCGCTGGTGCTCATGGATCGGGCGGGCGACGAGCCGCCGCGCGACCGCGACGCCCTCGCCGGCGGTTGAAGCCATGACCTGTATCGGCGCACCGGGAACCAGATGACCGAGCTCTCGCACATCCGCAACTTCGCGATCATCGCCCACATCGACCACGGCAAGTCGACCCTCGCCGACCGGATCATCGAGCGCTGCGGCGGGATCGAGGCCCGCGAGATGCAGGCGCAGGTCCTGGATTCGATGGAGCTCGAGCGCGAGCGGGGGATCACCATCAAGGCCCAGACCGTCCGGCTCCGCTACACCGCGAAGGACGGCAGGGACTACGTCTTCAACCTCGTCGACACGCCCGGGCTCGTCGACTTCTCCTACGAGGTCAGCCGGAGCCTCCGCGCCTGCGAGGGCTCGATCCTCCTGGTCGACGCCACCCAGGGCGTGGAGGCGCAGACCCTCGCCAACGCCTACCAGGCGATCGACGCCGACCACGAGATCATCCCGGTGCTCAACAAGATCGACCTGCCGGCGGCCGAGCCCGAGCGGATCAAGGCGCAGATCGAGGAGATCGTCGGGCTCGACGCCGCGAACGCGCTGCCGATCTCGGCCAAGACGGGGCAGGGGATCGACCAGGTCCTGGAGGCGGTCGTCACCCGGCTGCCGCCGCCCGAGGGCGAGGCGGACGCGCCCCTGAAGGCGCTGCTGGTCGATTCCTGGTACGACTCCTATCTCGGCGTCGTGACCCTCATCCGGGTCAAGGACGGGAGGATCCGGAAGGGTCAGAAAGTCCGGATGATGGGCACCGGCGCGGTTCATCAGGTCGACCGGGTCGGCGCGATGACGCCGAAGCCGCTCGTCTTCGAGGACGGCCTCGGCCCGGGCGAGATCGGCTTTCTCACGGCGAGCATCAAGGACATCGCCGACACGCGGGTCGGCGACACGATCACCGACGAGCGGCGGGGCGCCGATGCGCCGCTGCCCGGCTTCCGCCCGTCGCAGCCGGTGGTGTTCTGCGGCATGTTCCCGACCGACGCCGCCGAATTCGAAGACCTCCGGGACTCGCTCGGCAAGCTCCGCCTCAACGACGCGAGCTTCGAGTTCGAGCCCGAGCACTCGGCGGCCCTCGGCTTCGGCTTCCGCTGCGGGGTCCTCGGGCTGCTCCACCTCGAGATCATCCAGGAGCGGCTGACCCGCGAGTTCGACCTCGACCTCGTGCTGACCGCGCCATCGGTGGTCTACCGGATCGCCCGCACCGACGGCTCGGTCCAGGAACTGCACAACCCCGCCGACATGCCGGATCCGACCCAGATCCAGAGCATCGACGAGCCCTGGATCCGCGCGACCATCCTCCTCCCGGACGACTATCTCGGCCAGGTGCTGGCCTTGTGCAGCGAGAAGCGCGGGGAGCAGGTCGAGCTCACCTATGTCGGCTCGCGCGCCATGCTGATCTACCGGCTGCCGTTGAACGAGGTGGTCTACGACTTCTACGACCGCCTCAAGTCCTACAGCCGCGGCTACGCCAGCTTCGACTACCAGCTCGACGGCTACGAGCCGAGCGACCTGGTCAAGCTCTCGATCCTGATCAACGGCGATCCGGTCGATTCGCTCTCCCTGATCGTCCACAGGTCGATGGCGGAGGCGCGGGGCCGCGCGCTCTGCCAGCGGCTCAAGGACCTGATCCCGAGGCAGATGTACCAGGTCGCGATCCAGGCCGCGATCGGCGGCAAGATCATCGCCCGCGAGACGGTCAAGGCGTTCAGGAAGGACGTCACCGCCAAATGCTACGGCGGCGACATCACCCGCAAGAAGAAGCTGCTCGAGAAGCAGAAGGCGGGCAAGAAGCGGATGCGCCAGGTCGGCAAGATCGAGATCCCGCAGGAGGCCTTCCTCGCCGCCCTCAAGATGGAGGGTTAGGTCGTCCACCGCGTGGCGCCGTCAGCGCCAGCGCGAGGCCGAGCATCAGCCAGAACATCGCTGCGAGCCAGTTGCTGAAGAAGCTCATGCTCGGCCGGAGCGGCCAGAGGAAGATCAGCAGCGCGATGCCAGTGCCGAGCGCGAGCGGGTAGTCGGTGCCGAGGCGCTGCAGCCCGCGGACGATCGCCCGGCCCCACAGCCCGAGCAGGGCGAGGAAGCCGGCGAAGCCGATGAGGCCGGTTTCCGCCAGCCATTCGTTCCAGATGTGGTGGGGGTGCGTGTAGCAGCGTTCCTCGACCCGACCCCTTGGCTCGAAGTCGTCGCGCTCGCAGTGCTGGCGGAAGTTCTTGAGCCCGATCCCGGTCACCGGGTGCGCCTGCCAGACCTCGAGTCCGCGGAGGAGGAGCTCGCCGACCCGGCGGTCCCAGAAGTCGGTGAGATCGCGCGCGGTGTGACCGACCAGGCGCGTCTTGAGGTTGGGCTGGGTGAGCACGGCCCCGCCGACCAGCAGCGCCCCGATCAGGCCGGTGACCAGGAGCGGACGCCGCGCCTCGGGGAGAAGCAGGAACAGGAGCCCGAGCCCGAACGCGAACATGATCAACGCCGCCCGCTCGCCCGTGAGCGCGATGGCGAGGCCGACCAGCGCGGTCGCGGCGACCACCCCGATGGTCGGCCCGGACCCTCTGATGGTCGCGGCCCAGCCGAAGCCGAAGGCGACGAGCGGCAAGGCGAGGCGGGAGAGAAAGCCGCCCGGCACGGTCTCGTCGAAGGGGCCGGTCAGTCGGATGCGCCCCGCCGGCCGGCCGAGCAGATCCTCGCCACTCAGGTACTGCACCAGGCAGTCCAGGACGACGAAGGCCAGCACCAGGCCGAGCACCCGGAGGAACGTCCGGCGGACCACCGGATCGTCGAACAGCCAGAACTGCAGCGCGGCCGCGAACACGACGAACCGGCCGAACGGCGCGGCGCGGCTGTTGGCGGCGGTGGTGTCGGCGGCGACGTACCAGGCGCCGAGCATCAGCCAGATCCAGACCGTGAGCCCGACCAGCACCCACGGCTCCTCGAGCCAGGCGAAGTCGCGGGTCCGGGCCGAATGGAGCACGAACAGCACCGCGATCAGGGAGAGCGCGATGTCGGCCGCCGCCTGCCCGACCACCAGGAGGACCGGCATCGCGATCAGCAGGATGGCGCCGAGGCGCTGGACGAGATCGGCGCGCACGGTCAGCACGGCCGCCGCCGGGCCGATCATCGCCCGACGCTCCGGGCGAGATCTTCGAGCAGCCCCTCCCGGACCGCGTCGTAGCCGTCCGCCATCGCCTGGACCGTGAAGGGGAAGTCCTCGCGGGCGCGCTGTTGCAGCCGGGAGCGGTACGCCGCGTCGTCGGTCAGCCGGGCGAGGGCCGCGCCGAGGCTCGTCGGCGTCTTCTCGTCGAGCACCAGTCCCCGGCCGCGGACGACCTCGGGAATCCCGCCGCTCGCGTAGCCGATCACCGCGCAGCCGTGGGCGAGCCCTTCCGCGGAGGTTCGCGAAAGCGCCTCGTGCACCGTCGAAGGGACGACCGTGATCGCGGCTGCGCGGTAGTGTCCCATGACCTCGCTGTTGGGCAGGAAGCGAAGCCAGCGCACCCGGTCGCCCAGCGGCGCGGCCCGGCGGCGGAGCCGCTCCTCGAAGGGCGTGAGCGAGGTCGCCCCCGGACGGCTGGCGCCGATGATCAGGGCCCGCCAGTCGGGACGCTCCGGCAGCACGGCGAGGAGGGCCTCCACCAGATGATCCACGCCCTTGCCCGCGACCACGCGGCCGACGTAGAGGATCAGGCGCTCCTTGTCGACGGGCGGCCCGTCCGGGCGGGCGACGCCGTTCCGGACCACGTGCAGCTTGTCCGCGCCGCCCTCCAGCCCGCTCAGAAAGCGCGTCCGGACGAAGTCGCTGACACAGTAGACCGCGCGCACCCGCTCCAGCAGCCGGGCGCGGGCGCGGCGGCTCGCGAGGTCCCGGGTCGAGAGCGGGTCGTTGGCGAGCCGGATCGAGAGCGGCAGCGACGGCGCGAGCCGGGCGAGCCAGTGGGCCATGAGGGGCCGGTTGTGCAACTCCACCAGGACGTCGCGGCGGCGGGCCGCAGCGCGGCGGAAGGCCTCCGCAAGACCGCGGTTGCGCCCGAGCAGGCGGGGGAGCGCGGGCGCGAGCGGCCGGAAGTCGATGCCCTCGAAGCTAGGGCGCACGGCGCGGCCGAACACGCGGGTCCGGTCCCGGAACCGGCTGGCCAGCGTCAGGTCGCGCACGCCGAGTGCGATCGCGCCGGCATCACCCGGGCCGAAGCCCTCGGCGTAGGGCAGGAGCACGTGGATCTCCGGGCAGGAGGATCCGGGGATCAAGCCCGGAGCCGTGGCCGGCAGAGCACCACGAGGAGCAGCCCCGGCGGGATCAGGAGCAGCCAGGCGGGGATCTCGAGGAGCCATTGAAGCGGCGGCCAGAGGGCGGGTGAGAGCCGGTTCTCGACCAGCGCCTGGAAGCCGACCAGGCTGTTGGCGTGGATCCGGAACCAGATCGAGCCGAGGCTGAGCCGCGACGGCTCGCCCTGGACCACGGTCAGCAGCTCCGCCATTCCGATCGCGGCGCCGGCGATCAGGAGCACGATGCCGAGGATGTAGCCGACGCGTCGCATCCGGGTCCGGGGCGCACTGTTGAGGCCGACACCCTAAGCCGGCGCGGCGCAAAAGCAACCGCCGCGCTGCCGCCCGCGGACGTGCGGCACGGTCCCTCGACCGCGACCTTCCGGCGCCCGCGCCGCCCGGGCGGCCGGCCGGCCGTTGCCTCCGCGCGCCCGACTGGCTATGGTCCGGCCGCGCCCGCCGGGGCGCCGTCGGAGGGATGGCCGAGCGGTTTAAGGCGCACGCCTGGAAAGCGTGTTGGGGGCAACCCCTCGCGGGTTCAAATCCCGCTCCCTCCGCCAGATCCGCGCGGTTCATGGCGGCTCCGACCCGCGCCTCGGCTTCGGCCACGAGCCCGCGGAAGGGACGGCCGCAGGCTAGCCCGCCGAGCGATCCGTCGCGAGCGGGATGATCGAACGATCTCACGGACGTGGTATGCTTGCTCTCAGTGGCGTCTTCACGCGACGAAAGGGGGAGCACGATGTCGAAGGCCAAAGCTCCACTCTTGAGCCAGGCGTTTCTTGCGGCGGTCCTGGCGCTCGCTGGCTGCAACACGCCGTCGATGGAGGATCTCCGGCGGGTCGAGAACGAGGTGGCCGACCTGCGGGCGCGCCTGGAGGCCGCGGAGGCGCGGGCGGACGCGAGCGCGGTCGCGGCGGACTCCGCGCTCGATTCCGCCGGTCAGTGCAACGAGGTCTGCCAGCAGGTCTCGGACCGACTGGACGAGCTTTATCTGGAGACCCTGTCCCGCTGAGGTGCAGCGTCTCGAGCGCGCCGTAGCGGCGACATCCCGTAGGCTCCGATGTCCCGCCGCCAACTGCCGGGCTCATGGACGCGGCGCCCGGCCGCCGCGCGCTCGAAGCGAGCGTAAGTGCGGCTCGCAGGCCGTGCTCGCCTGTCGGCCGGCTGGCTGCTGGCCGTCTCCGGCAGCGCCAGCCGGCCGCGGTTCACCGCCCGGAGGGTTCAGCGCTTCGCGGCGCCACCGCTCGCATCGCGCTCCAGGAACTTGCTGGTGAGCACCGGGATCTGATCCCAGACCCAGGCCGCCATCGCCTGCTCCTGCTCCATCAGACGCCGACAGGTGCGGGCGATATCGGGCTCGCCAGCCGCCTCGGCCGCCGCGCTCAGCGAATGGTAGGAGCCGGCCTCGAACTGCTCGAAGGCGTGGCTGCCGAGGGCGTGCTTGAGCACCTCGTCGCCCGACATCGCGTGCAGCATGCCCTGAAGGTTGGCGCCGATCCTCATGGTCGCCTCTTTGATGGCCGAACGGCTCTCGCCGAGGCGTTCGAGGCACTGCTCGATCGCCGCCTGCTGCTCCTTCGTCTCGTCGAGGTGCGAGCGCAGCCGCGGCTGCGCCTCGGGGTAGTTCTCGAGACGCTTGATCTGGCTCTCGAGCAGCTCGATCGCCTGGCCCTCCATCGCGTACGCGTCGCGTAGCCACGTCGCGAGATTCTCACGCGGGGTCGTCATCGGGTCCTCCAGTCGGACTGTTGGTCAAGTTCGCCATGACCGTCCCTCGCAGCCCTGCCGCGGATTCTCCAGGGCACGGAGCAGCGCCGGTTCGGCCTAGCAGCGAACAAAAGGCGACGGCTTCGGTTCCCGAGGAAGGTGGTGGGGGCGCGACTTTACTTGGTCCCGGGAGCATTGACATAAAATTCGATGTGAAAAATGGCGGCTGGTTCTGCGGAGCTTCTTCGGTTCTCCCGTTCTCCCGTTCTCTTTCATCTTAAGCGGGCGACGGGCCACGCGGCGGCCTGGTCTGGGCCGCCGCAGCTTGCGCGAACTCGCAGAACGCTGGCGATCTTTAGGTCTTCGTTAAGGTTCGACCGTCACGGTCTACCGCGCATGAGTCGCGGGAGATCGCGGTGCGTCTTCGAGCCCTTCTGGCAGCGGTCTGTTCTCTCGTCGCCCTGAACCTTCTCGCCTGCCCTGCAGCCGCATCTCGCTCGATCGAGCAGTGCCTGGAGCAGGCGGAGCGGTCCTTCGCCGGGAGGGCCGTGAAAAGGACCTTCCGCTCGTCGCCCCCCGCCAGCTACGACGCCGTCGTCGCCGATGCGACGGGGGTCGTCTGGCGTCTCCGGCAGCCGCGCCGGGACACCGGAAGGGAACGCTACGCCGTCACCTTCGACGGCACCGACAACTGCTGGATCGGCGGCGAGATCATCGGCACCGGCGAGACGTCGACCATCGCCCCCTCGGGCATGCACGTCGGGGCGAGGTTCCCGACGCAGCGCACCGAGATTCACTCGTTGAAAGTGAGGAAGACGCGCAAGGGCATCCGCGTCGGCTCGGATGCGTCCGATCTGCGCCTCACGAACATATGGTTCGACAGGATCGTGGGCACGTGCCTCGTCGCGGAACATCAGGGCGATCTGATCGTCGACCACGCCTTCTTCAACCGGTGCGCCTATGCGCTGAAGCTCCGTAGCCGTCAGGCCGGCAGCAGCTTGACCGTCCGCAACAGCCTGATCCGGATCGACAACGGGCCGGGATTGCGGCCAAGGGGCCGCCTCCTGCACGGGCTTCCTGCGCGATCCGACATGCAGGTATACTTCGAGGACAACATCGTCGTCACGGCGAAGCGTCTGGACAGCGGGAGCCTGTCCGTCATCGCGGGGAACTGTGCCGGCAACACCTTGATCTGGATCGGCGAAGGCAGCTACCCGGGAAGCCTGCCGGGCTGTTTCGATGTCGTCGAAGGTCGGCAGGCATGGCGCGAGGCGAGGAGCGCCTGGAAGAAACGGTACCTGGAGCGGCTCGCGGGAGCCCCGGATCGTCCGGCTCCCGGCGGCGGGACGCCGCCGCCGAGCGGGCTCTGCGCCGTGCCGGAGGTGCCCGACGCGATCCCGCCGCGGAAGACGGTCGGCAACGGTTCGCCCGCGAGCTGCACCGAGGGCGGGCTGCGCCAGGCGCTCGCGGGCGGCGGCACGATCACCTTCGCCTGCGGTTCATCGCCCGTGACCATCCCGGTGGCGGCCGAGCTGGTGATCTCCAGCCCCACGGTGCTCGACGGGGCCGGCGTCGTGACCCTGGATGGGCAGGACCGGACGCGCATCATCCGTAACGACAGCCGGCTGATCCTGAAGAAGATGGCGCTGACGCGCGGTCGCAAGGAATACGTCTGGGACGGCTTTCCCAACGGCGGCGGCGCCGTCAAGACCTCCTATGGCCACCACCTCTACGTGGTGGACAGCACCTTCACGGACAACTGGACCAGCGACCACGGGTCCGGCGGCGCCATCTTCCAGGCCGGCGCCGGGTCCTTGACCGTGATCCGCTCTCTCTTCCAGGACAACGTCGGCGGTGGCGGGGGCGCCATCTACAACCTGCTCGCCGAGCTGCACGTGGTCGACTCGGCATTCGTGCGCAACCAAGGCTCCAGCGGTCGCAAGGGCGGCGGCGGGATCATGACCGACGGCGCCAGCGGCGAGAGCCACAGCGGGAGATCGGGCGGCGAGATCGTCGTCTGCGGCAGCACCTTCGATGCCAACGATGCGCTCGCGACCGGCGGAGGCGCCTACCTCTTCGCCTACGGCACGGACGCCGTGAGCGTCATGCATTCGACCTTCACCGGCAACACGGCGACGCCCAACGAAGGAGGGCTCTCGATGGGCGGTGGCCTGCGCCTCGGGGCATCGCCCGCGCTCGTCTCGAGGTCGACGTTCCGCAACAACATCGCGAGGATGGGCGGTGGCATCGCGACCCAGGGCGATGAGCAGACGCAGGTGCGGGACTCGACGTTCGCGTGCAACTCGAGCGACATCGAAGGGGGCAACGTGCTCTCGAGCGGAAACAGCGTGCTCGGATGCTGAGCCAGGGCACTCCTCGATGAGGGACGCCCGGACACGCCGCGGCAATCGAGACCGATGGCTACCCAACGGCGCAGAGCGGCCCCTTCCGGACGATGGCTTGTCGGGAGGCGATCGCGTCTGGCCG
>DASUSF010000420.1:0-6298 GCA_036375275.1 Geminicoccaceae bacterium
CGCGCCGAGATGAAGGTGTTCTTCCATCGGTCCGACGCTACCATCGCGCGAGCAGGACCATAAGGACGAAACTGGCCGGCCGGGCTAGCTCCGGACGGCGATCTCCCCGACCGGAGCCCCGGCCCGGTTCGTCAGGACCGGCGTCGCGAGGTCCTGGAGGCGGTCCGGAAGGTCGACCCCCACGAGCCGGAGCAGGTGCATCAGCGCGGCCACCGCGGCGCGCGTCGCGCCATCCTCCACCTTGAGCGCGAGGCCGAGGCGGCGGGCGGGGAGGGCGGCGAAGTACACGCCCTCGGCGCCGGTCTTCACCACCACCTCGGGCAGCGCACGCATGATCCGGGTGCAGGGCCGGCGCTCGCCGGCAACCAGGTTCGGATGGCTGCGCATCGCGGCCACGAGCCGCCGCACCGCATCCCGCCGGGCGTCCGGCAGGCCCGCCGGCGAGGCGATTCGGGCGGCGGCGATGGCGAGGCCGCCGAGGGGGACCGGCCAGGTCGGCACGCCGCAGCCGTCGATCCCCGGCGCCGGCAGCTGCGGCTGATCGCAAAAGCTCTGCAGCACCTCTGCAACCGCTCGTTGCACCGGATGGTCCGGCTCCACGTAGCCTCGCAGGGGCGCGCCCAGATGGCGGGCGAGGGCGAGCATGCCGGCGTGCTTGCCCGAGCAGTTGTTGTGCAGCGCACCCGGCCGTTCGCCGGCCTGGATCAGCCGGTGGGCGGACTCTTCATCGTAGGGCAGGTGGGCGCCACACTGGAGATCGTCCGCGCTACAGCCGATCTTGGACAGCCAGCTCCCGACCGCCGAGACGTGCTCCGGCTGGCCGGAATGCGACGCGCAGGCGAGCGCGAGCTCGACCTCGCCGAGCCCGAAGCGGTCGGCGGCGCCGCTTTCGACCAGTGGGACCGCCTGGAGCGGCTTGATCGCCGAGCGGGGAAACACCGGCGCGCGGATGTCGCCGCCGCTCCGGACGATCGCCCCGTCCGACCGAGCGACGGCGAAGCGGACGCGATGGCGGCTCTCGACGCAGCCGCCGCGCCGGACCTCGACCTCCAGCGGAGGCTGCTCTCCGATCGGTTCCATGGCCGGAGCCTAGGCCACCGGACCTCCGGCCGCCAACAGGATCCCGCTCAGCGTCGGGCGAACCTGGAGGCGCCGTCCTGTTCGAGGAATGCCCGCAGCTCGTCGACGTGGATCGCGAAGTTGAGGCCGCTCCGCCCGCCGCCATCGCCCCAATTGCTGACCCCGATGACCTGGTCACCGAGGAACAGCGGGCCGCCGGACTGGCCAGGCGCCATGACGACGTCGGTCTGGATGTAGCGGACGGTCTGCAGGCCGGGAGCGAGGATGGAGCTCTGGTCGCGGACCCCGCTGACGATCCCGCGGGTCAGCGAGAAGTCGAGGCCGTGGGGGCTGCCGATCGCCTCCACCTCCTGACCCGGCCGGAGCATCGGCCCGCCGTACAACCGGACCGGAGGCCCGGCGCGTGGGACGTGAATCAGGACGAGGTCCCGACCGACGTCGGCCGCCACGACCATGCCCGGAACGCTGGTCCCATCGACTGCGGTGACGTCGACCATGCCGGCCTCGCCGACCACGTGATGATTGCTCACGACCATCCGCCGGTCGACGTAGAAGCCACTGCCGGCGCCGGCCGGGCTGCGGACCTCGACCACGCTCTGGAAGCGGGGATCGTCCTGGATGTCGGCGGCTTGGCGGCCGCGGGAGAGGATGGAGCGCCGTGCGAAGGCTGAGGAAGCGAGGCCCGCTTCCGCCTGCTCCGGGACGTCCAGCGGCTCGACCTCGGCGGCAGCGCCGTCGCCCGCGTGGCCGAAGCCGGAACGCCTCCCTGCGGACCCGCCGCCGGGGGTCGAGAAGGCCGGCGCGGACGGGGTCTCGACCCACGCGGCGATCAGCGCGTCATCGTCGGGCGCGGGTCGGCCGGCGGAAACTACAGTGGCTCGCGATGATGCGCGGGGCCGGGACCGGCCCGGATCCGGCCCGCCCTCGAGCAGGGCCGCCGCCAGTTGGCTGACCCGGACCTCCGGCGCCGCGCGCTGCCAGGCGTCGAGATCCTCACGCGCGATGCTTTGGGAGCGGTGACGGAGGTAGTCGCGGTCCCGCTTGTGGAGGCCCTTCGGCAGGTAGAAGCGGCGTCGCTCGGTCTGGCGGATCGTGGTCCGGACGTCCGGACCGCCGGTCCGGTCGATCAGCTCGACCGGCAGCTCGGCCTGCTTCCGGCCGTCGATCACCAGGCGCTCGAAGTGGTAGGCCGTCCAGACCGGCCGGTCGACCTTGCGCGGCGTCTTCGCCAGCTCCATCAGCGCGTCGTTCATCTCGCGCTCGCTGCCGGCCTCCCGGAACCCGCCGATCACGCTGCCAACCAGAAGGCCGACCAGGTCGAGCATCGGATCGCCCACCTCGCTCCACCCGTCGCCGCCCGCCTCCTTGAACGCGCGCTCGGCCTGACGCGCGCGCAGCTTCGCAAGTTCGTACGCCGGGTTGTCCTCGCGCCGGGTGCCGCTCTGGTACTCCGACGCCACCGCTTCCTGGCCGACGATGCGCTGCGCCGCGTCCACGCCAGCCGGCCGGCTCACCTTGATCACGCACGGCCGGGACGCAGCCGATGGCGGATTGACCTCGATCGGCAGGTCGATGTCGACTGGCACCGCGGGTGGCGCGGAGCGAACCCGGTCGACCGGTGCGCCGACCACCAGCGCGAAGGGCAGGTGTTCCGGGTCGAGCCGAGCGTCCTCGGCGTCGAGGCGCAGCAGGTGGCGGAGGCGCGCCCGGCAGTCGCCGAGGGACGCCCAGTCGACGGGCTCCGGCCCGGTCGGCGCTTCAGGTGCCGCGACTTCGGCCGCGTCCTGCTTGAGCGCCGCGAGATCGCGCTGCCATGCCGGCTCGCTCTGGCAGGCCGAGATCAGGAGCGGGCCGAGGAGGGCCAGCGTACGATCGAACCTCACGGGACGGCGGCCTCTCGCAGCGGTGCGCCACCGCAAGGTTACGCCACAGGGTTTGGTTATTCAACCCATGATAGAATCAGCTCTTTCCGGGTGAGGTCTTCTCGGAGCCTGCCTGTCGGCGTTAACCACACGTGAACATCCTGGGCTCAAGATCCACCGTCTGGTCCATGCGATCCTGGGAGTCCGTGGGCGCCGGGCCCAGACGGTCGCGGGAGCGGAGTCGCAGGATCGCATGGACCAGACGGCGGTGAAGACCGGGATCGATGGTCAGCCAGTGGTTGACGCTCCGCCCACCGCCCGAGGACGACCGATCCGGCGCCTTAGTGATACCCGCCCCTGACCTTCCCGCGGAACACCCAGTAGACGTAGACGGTGTAGGTCAGCACCAGGGGCAGCAGAACCGCGACCCCGGCGAACAGAAAGGCCTGGCTGGCCGGCGCAGCCGCGGCCTGGCTCAGGTGGATGGAAGGTGGCACGACGTTCGGCCAGAGGCTGATGCCGAGACCGAGGAAGGACAGGAGGAACAGCGCCAGCGTGAGCAGGAACGGGAGGATCTGCGCGCGCCGGCGGATCGCCTGGATCAGGCCGAGCGCGACCGCTCCGGTGATGATCGGGACTGGCGACAGGTAGGCGATGTTCGGCCAGGAGAACCAGCGCGCGGCGATGTCCGGGTCCAGCACCGGGGTCCAGACGCTCACCACGAGGACGAACAGCAGGACCACGGGCAGCGCGCGCTCGGCCCACGTGAAGGCGCGGTCCTGGAGATCGTCTTCGGTCTTCATCGCCAGCCAGGTCGCGCCGAGCAGCGCGTAGCCGGCGATCAGCGCCAGGCCAGTGGTGAGGCTGAACGGGCTCAGCCACTCGAACGGCCCGCCGACGAACGCCCGGTCCTCGACCGGGAAGCCCTCGATGAACGCGCCCAGGATCACGCCCTGGGCGAAGGTCGCGACCGTCGAGCCGATCAGGAACGAGCGGCCCCAGAACGGCTTGGCCTCACCTGAGCGGTGACGGAACTCGAATGCGACGCCCCGGAAGATCAGGGCCAGCAGCATCACCGTGAGCGGGATGTAGAGCGCCGGCAGAAGGATCGCGTAGGCCAGCGGGAACGCCCCGAACAGCACGCTGCCGCCGAGCACCAGCCAGGTCTCGTTGCCGTCCCAGACCGGCGCCACGGTGTTCATCATGACGTCGCGCTGGTCCTCGTCGGCGGCGGCCGGGAAGAGGATGCCGATGCCGAGGTCGAACCCGTCCATCAGGACGTACATCACGATCGCGAGGATGATGACGCCGGCGAAGAGGAGCGTGAGCGTAGTCATCGCTCGACCTAGTCGTCGCCGGCCCGGACCGGCTGCCCGGGCATGCCGAGGGTCGGCTCGGCCTCGCCCCTGTCGCCGAGGATCGCCTCGGGGCCGCCCTGGATCACGCGCAGCATGTAGATGAGGCCAAAACCGAAGATCATGCCGTACGCCAGCATGTAGAGGGCCAGCGAGGTGAGCACGGTGCCGGCATCGAGGGAAGGAGTGACTCCGTCCGCGGTCCTGAGGTGACCGTACACCACCCACGGCTGTCGCCCGACCTCCGTGGTCACCCAGCCGGCGAGGATGGCGATGAAGCCGATCGGGCTGGTCAGCACCGCGAGCCGGAGGAACCAGTCGGTCTCGCCGAGGCGGCGCCGCAGGAGAAGGACCAGGCCGAGCAGACCCATCGCCAGCATCACGAAGCCGACCGCCACCATGATCCGGAAGGCGAAGAAGACCAGCGGCACGTAGGGTCGCTCGTCCTCCGGCCATTCGGTCAGGCCGCGGACCCGCCCGTCGAGCTCGTGGGTCAGGATCAGGCTCGCGAGCTTCGGGATCGCGACCTCGAACCGGTTGGTCTCGGCGTCCACGTCCGGCCAGGCGAACAGCACCATCGGCGCGCCGCGCTGGCTCTCCCAGTGCCCTTCCATGGCCGCGACCTTGGCCGGCTGGTGCTCGAGCGTGTTCAGCCCGTGCAGGTCGCCGAGCAGGATCTGCAGCGGCGCCAGCACGACGATCAGGCCGATGCCCTGGCGAAGCGCGACCTCGGAGGTCTCGATCTCGCGGCCACGCAGCAGGAACCAGGCGCTGACCCCCGCGACCACGAATGCGGTCGTCAGAAAGCAGGCGGTCCCCATGTGCAGCAGGCGGTAGGGGAAGGAGGGGTTGAGCACGGCCGCCCACCAGTCGGCGACCTCGAACCTCTCGCCGTTCATGACGAACCCGGCCGGCGTGTGCATCCAGCTGTTCGCCGAGAGGATCCAGAACATGGAGAGCAGCGTCCCGCCCGCGACCGCGACCGCGGCGAGCGCGTGCACCCACTCCGGCACCCGCCCGCGGCCGAACAGGAGGATCCCGAGAAACGACGCCTCGAGGAAGAACGCGCTCAGCACCTCGTAGGTGAACAGCGGGCCGAGCACGTTGCCCGTCAGATCGGAGAACCGGCTCCAGTTGGTCCCGACCTGGTAGGACATGACGATCCCGGAGACGACGCCCATGCCGAACGAGATCGCGAACAGGCGGGTCCAGAACTCGGACAGCGCAAGGTAGGCGCGGCGCCGGGTCGTGAGCCAGAGCCCCTCCAGGACGGCGATGTAGGCCGCGAGGCCGATCGTGAAGGCCGGGAAGAGAATGTGAAACGCGATCGTGAAGGCGAACTGCAGCCGCGACAGAAAGATCGGGTCGAAGCTCAAGGGACCTGCCCGGGTCCGGTCGGTGGAGGATGATCGCTCAACGGCTCGCCCGCGGCGAGGTTCCCATTGCCCCCGGCCGCAGGCTCAGGCGCGGGCTTCGATCGCCGCCGAGACATCGCTCAGGATCTCGTCGAGCAGGGCCTGATCCTCGGCCTCGACCATGATCCGGACCAGGGGCTCGGTCCCGGACGGCCTTACCACCAGCCGGCCGCGCGCGCCGAGCCGCCGGCTGGCGGCTGCGATGCAGCGACGGACCTCCGGATGCTCGAGCGGCGCGCCGCCGTTCAGCCGGCAGTTGCGGAGCTTCTGCGGAAACGGCGTGAACTGCCGGCCGGCCTCGCTCATGGCGCGACCTTCGCTTTTCAGGACGGTCAGGATCTGGAGCGCCGCCAGCAACCCGTCCCCCGTCGTCGCGTAGTCGCTGAGGATCAGGTGGCCCGACTGCTCGCCGCCGAGATTGAAGCCGTCGCTGCGCATCCGCTCGACCACGTAGCGATCGCCGACCTTGGTCCGGTGCAGCTCGAGCCCGATTCCTTCGAGGAACCGCTCGAGCCCGAGATTGGACATGGTGGTCGCGACCACTCCGTCGCCGCGCAGGAGGGCGCTGCCGCGCCAGCTCGCGGCG
>DASUSF010000421.1:0-4965 GCA_036375275.1 Geminicoccaceae bacterium
GGGCGGCGCCGAGGCGCAGCCGGTAGTGGACCAGCACGTCGCTGCCGAGCAGGAAGAACAGGAGCAGGCCCTGGAACACCCCGGTCACCGCCTGCGGCAGGCCGGCCGCGATCTGGGCGTTCTCGCCGCCGAGGTAGGAGAGCGCGACCAGGAGGCCCGCGAGCACGATCCCGAGCGGGTGCAGCCGGCCGAGGAAGGCGACGATGATCGCGGTGAAGCCGTAGCCGGGCGAGATCGTCGGCACCAGCTGCTGGACCGGCCCCGCGACCTCGAACAGCCCGGCGAGCCCGGCGAGGCCGCCCGCGAGCAGGAAGCAGAACCAGATCATCCGCGTCCGGCTGAAGCCCGCGAAGCGGGCCGCGGCCGGCGCCTGGCCGATCACCCGGACCTGGAAGCCTATGAGCGTGCGGGCGAGCAGGACCCAGGTGAGCAGCGCCGCGAGCGGGACCAACGCCGCGCCGACGTGGAGACGGGTGCCTGCCAGGATCACCGGCAGCAGCGCGGAATCGGTGAACAGACGGGATTCCGGGAAGCCGAAGCCGTCCGGGTCCTTCCACGGGCCATGCACGAGGAGGGAGAGCAGGAGGGTCGCGACGTAGGTGAGCATCAGGCTCACCAGGATCTCGTTGACCTCGAAGCGGGCCTTGAGGAAGGCCGGGACCGCCGCCCAGGCCATGCCGCCGAGGACGCCGGCGATCACCATGAGCGGCAGGACCCAGAGCCCGTCCACGTTCCAGAACAGGAGCGCGACGCCGCCGCCCGCGATCGCGCCCAGGGTCAGCTGCCCCTCGGCGCCGATGTTCCAGATCCCCGCCCGGAAGCCGACCGCGAGCCCGAGCGCGATCAGGATCAGGGGCGTCGCCTTGACCCCGAGCTCGGCGAGGCCGTAGGGGGTCGAGACCGGCGAGATGAAGAACTGGTAGAGCCCGTTCACCGGGTCGCGGCCGAGCAGCGCGAACAGGACGAAGCCCGCGACCACGGTGAGCCCGACCGCGATCAGCGGCGTCGCCAGCGCCATCACCCGGCTGACCTCGGCCCGCGGCTCGAGCCTAAGCAACCCAGGCCTCCCGCTCCGCAGAGGAGGCGGCGACCGGAGCGGCGCCGTGGAAGCCGCCCATCAGGAGGCCGATCTGCTCGAGGCTGGCGTCCCGGGTCGGCAGCGGCGGCGACAGGCGGCCCTGGTTGATCACCGCGAGGCGGTCGCTGATCTCGAGCAATTCGTCGAGGTCCTGCGAGATCACGAGCACGGCGGCGCCGGCCGCGGCGAGGTCGATCAGCGCCTGGCGGATCGCTTGCGCCGCGCCGGCGTCGACCCCCCAGGTCGGCTGCGCCGCGATCAGCACCGCCGGGTCCTGCAGGATCTCGCGCCCGACCACGAACTTCTGCAGGTTGCCGCCAGAGAGGCTCGAGGCGGCGTGCTGGACGCCGGCGGTCCGGACGTCGAAGCGCTTCACGATTTCGGCGGCGAACCGCCGGGCCGCGCCGAGGCGGAGCAGGCCGTGCGCGAGCAGGCCCTTCCGCCGCCAGGCGCTCAGGATCGCATTTTCGGCGAGGCTCATGTCGGGCACGGCGGCGTGGCCGTTCCGCTCCTCGGGGATGGCGCAGAGGCCGAGGGCGCGCCGGGCGCCGGCATGCTCGCGCCCGACGTCCTCGCCGTCGATCCGGACGGTCCCGGCGCTCGCCGAGCGCCGCTCGCCGGAGAGCGCCTTGAACAGCTCCTCCTGGCCGTTGCCGGCAACCCCGGCAATGCCGAGGATCTCGCCCGGGCGGACCGCGAGGTCGATCGCCTCGAGGTCGACCCCGAAGGGGTCCTCCGCCACGAGCGTCAGGTCCCGGACCTCGAAGCGGGGCCGGGCGTCGACCGGCGCGGGCTGGCCGCGCCGGACGATGGTGCCGAGCTCGCTGCCGATCATCATCTCGGCGAGCGCCCGGGCGCTGGTCTGCCGGGGATCGGCGCTCGCCACCACCCGGCCCTGGCGGAGCACGGTGGCCCGGTCGCAGAGCGCCCTGATCTCCTCGAGCTTGTGGCTGATGTAGAGGACCGAGCGGCCCTCGCGGGCGAGCCGCCGGAGCGTCTCGAACAGCCGGGCCACCTCCTGGGGGGTCAGGACCGAGGTCGGCTCGTCCATGATCAGGAGCTTCGGGTCCTGGAGCAGGCAGCGGACGATCTCGATCCGCTGACGCTCCCCCGCCGAGAGCGTGTAGACCCGGCGCCGCGGGTCGAGCGGCAGGCCGTAGGCGTCGCCGATCTCCCGGATCCTCGCCTCGAGCACGCGGCGCTCGGGCGGGTCGGTCATGCCGAGGACCACGTTCTCGAGCACGCTCATCGGCTCGAACAGCGAGAAGTGCTGGAAGACCATGCCGATCCCGAGGTCGCGCGCGGCCTTGGGCGAGGGGATGTGGACCGGCTCGCCCTCCCACAGCACCCGGCCCTCGTCCGCCTGGAGCACGCCGTAGATGATCTTGACCGCCGTGCTCTTGCCGGCGCCGTTCTCGCCGAGCAGCGCGTGGATCTCCCCCGCCCCGACCTCGAAGGACACGTCGTCGTTGGCGAGGACGCCCGGGAAGCGCCTGGTGACGTGCTCCAGCCGGAGGCGGGGCGGGCTCACACCCGTCTCTCCGCCCATGGCACCGGGTGGGGGGTCTGCTCGAACGCCTGCAAGAGCTGGGCGGCGGTCGAGGCGGCGATGACTGCGGGCTCCTTGCCGCCGATCCCGGGCAGGCCGATCGGACAGACCAGGCGGCGGATCGACGCCTCCGCGATCCCCTTCGCCCGCCAGCGCTTCTCGAACCGCGCCCGCTTGGTCGAGGAGCCGATCAGGCCGAGGAAGGCGAAGTCGCCGCGCCGGAGCACGGCCTCGCAGATGTCGCAGTCGACGTCGTGCGACGGCGTCATCACCAGGAAGAAGGCCTGAGGCCTCGCCTCCAGCACCCGATCGGTCGGGTGCTCCGTGAGGCTCGCATTACACCCCTCCGGCAGCTCTCGCAGCAGCTCCGGCCGGTGATCGAACAGCCGCATGCGGCAAGGCAGCGGCTGCAACGCCGCGGCGAGGGCGCGGCCGACGTGCCCCGCACCGAAGACGAACACTTCCGGCGCATCGTCCATGGTCGGCTCGATCAGCCATGAGCTCCCGTCGGGATGCGTCACACGCTCAGGCCGGCCCGCACCTTCGAGCAACCGTTCGACGGCTCGCTCGAAGCCCGCCGGCGGGGCTTCGCGCCCGGCTGCCACCCGCCCCTCCAGCAGCATGGTGGGCGCCGCCCGGTCGAGCCGGGTCAGGAGGAAGCCCGGTCCACCCGCGTCCAGCGCATCCAGCGCATCCAGGTGGTCCGGCCGCGCGCGCTCGATCAGCACCGTCGCATGGCCGCCGCAGCACTGCCCGAGCGCCGGCCCGAGCGGGACTTCTCGAAGCAGGTGGGACCCGCCCTCGACCAGCATGCGCCGGGCTTCGCCTATGGCGTCGTACTCCAGGCGCCCGCCCCCGATGGTCCCGAAGAACCGCTCGGGCGTGACCAGCATCCGGGTCCCGAGCTCGCGCGGGGTCGAGCCGCGGGCACCGGCGATGGTGACCAGCGCCGCCGGCTCGCCGGCCGCGAGCAGGTCGCGCAGCACCGGCGCGAGCTTCCTCACGACCCCTCACCCTCTGCCTCTCCCCCGGTGGGAGAGGGAAGCGTCGGGCACGTGCGCTCAGGTGATGGTGCGAGCCCAGGCGCGAGGCTCGTAAGGTTTCCCCCTGTCCCTCGAGGGAAAGGGAGGGGGTGAGGGTGATGCATCGTTCCTGCGGGGCGCGACCGGGCGGATCTCCGCCTGCGTCCCGAGCGGAAAGTGACGGGACCGTGAGCTTGGATGGTGGCCGGCAACGTCATTCCGCCGCCCTCGGCGCCTCGCTGTCGCGCGCCCGGGCGCGCAGCCGCTCGATGGTCATGAGCACGCGCTCCGGCGTCGCCGGCGTGTCGAGGCGCGGGCAGAGCCGGTGGTTCTCGACGCTCGCGATGGCATCGGAAAGCGCGTGCAGGACCGAGATCGCGAGCATCAGCGGCGGCTCGCCCACCGCCTTGCTGCGGAAGACCGTCTCCTCGCGGTTCGCGGCCCCCTCGAGGATCCGGATCCGCATGTCGGTCGGGCGGTCGGACGCGGTCGGGATCTTGTAGGTCGACGGCGCGTGCGTCTGGAGCCGTCCCTGCCCGTCGAACACCAGCTCCTCGGTGGTGAGCCAGCCCATGCCCTGGATGAACCCGCCCTCGATCTGGCCCATGTCGACCGCCGGGTTCAGGGACCTCCCGACGTCGTGCAGGATGTCGACGCGGGGGACCCGGTACTCGCCCGTGAGCGTGTCGACGATCACCTCGCTCGCCGCGGCGCCGTAGGCGAAGTAGAGGAACGGGCGGCCCCGCCCGGTCTCGCGGTCGTAGTGGATCTTGGGCGTCCGGTAGAAGCCGGTCGCGGAGAGCGGCACGCGCGCCAGGTAGGCGCGCTGGACCAGCTCCTCGAACGGGATCTCCTGGTTGCCGATCCGGACCCGGTTGGGCAGGAACACGACCTGCTCGCCCGGCACGCCGAACGCCGCCGCGGCGAAGTCGCCGAGCCGCTTCCGGATCCTCCGGGCCGCGACCTCGGCCGCCTTGCCGTTGAGGTCGGCGCCGGACGAGGCGGCGGTCGCCGACGTGTTCGGCACCTTCCCCGTGGTGGTCGCGCTGATCCGCACGCGGTCGATGTCGACCTGGAAGGTCTCGGCGACCACCTGCGCGACCTTGATCATGAGCCCCTGGCCCATCTCGGTGCCGCCGTGGTTCAGGTGGATCGAGCCGTCGGTGTAGACGTGGACCAGCGCGCCGGCCTGGTTGAGGTGGGTGGTGGTGAAGGAGATCCCGAACTTCACGGGCGTCAGCGCGAGGCCGCGCCTGAGCCAGGGGCTGTCGCGGTTGAAGGCGCGGATCGCGTCCCGCCGCGCCCGGTAGTCCGAC
>DASUSF010000422.1:0-9163 GCA_036375275.1 Geminicoccaceae bacterium
ATCGCGCCCGGGCCGCTGATGGTGACGATGGGGCTGATCTCGCTCGTGTTCGCCGCGTTCATGCTGTACCGCCGGCGCGACATCAAGCGCATGTTCGCCTACTCCTCGATCGAGCACATGGGCATCATCGCCTTCGCCTTCGGCATGGGCGGGCCGCTCGCGAACTTCGCCGGGCTGCTGCACATGGTCATGCACAGCCTGACCAAGTCCGCGATCTTCTTCGCCGTCGGCCACATCGCCCAGGTCAAGGGGACGCAGAGGATCGAGGAGATCGGCGGCCTGACCGAGACCCATCCCTGGCTCGGCTGGGGCCTCGTCGTCGGCGTGGTCGCGATCGCCGGCCTGCCGCCGCTCGGCATCTTCATGAGCGAGTTCCTGCTGGTCAGCTCGACCTTCGCCCGGGCGCCGCTGCTCGCCCTCGTCCTGGTCTTCGGCCTCCTGGTCGCGCTCGGCGCCCTGCTGCTCCGCCTCGGCGGCCTGGCCTTCGGCGAGCCGCGCGGCAGCACCGCCCCTGCCGAGGCGTCCCACATCCCGATGTTCGCGCACCTGACGCTGGTCCTGATCGCCGGCATCTGGCTGCCGCCGCCGCTGGTCGCCTGGTTCCAGCAGGTGGCGGGCCGGCTCGGCTAGAGCCGTTTTCGACGAGGTGGAACCACCTGGGACAGCACTCCATGGCGCTCATCGAAAGCAGACGGCTCTATCCGGATGGGATTGAGCCGCCTTATCCGGACGACGATCCCCAGACGGCGAACGCGTCCGACCGGATGCTGCTCTAGGAGGGATGCGCGCGCCATGCCGGCACCGAGCGACCTGATCCGGGACGGCCGCCCCGTCCCCGGGCACCGGCCCTGGCCGCGGGTCGTGGTCGGGGCGGAGGCGTGGACGCGCGCCGCGGAGCAACTCGCCGACGGCCACTGCACGCTCCTCGGCCTCTGGGGCGAGCCCGCGGCGGTGCACATGGCGCTGCTCGAGGAGCCGGAGCGGATCGCCGTCCTCAGCCTCGACTGCCCGGGCGGTGGATTCCCTTCGATCGGGCAGCGGCATCCGCCCGCCCTCCGCCTCGAGCGGGCCATCCGCGACCTGTTCGGCCTGGAACCGGACGGCCTCGCGGATTCCCGCCCGTGGCTCGACCACGGCCGCTGGGGGCTCCGCCGGCCGCTCGGCGACGCCGTTCAGGCCGCGGCCGCCGGCGCGCCCTATCGGTTCCTCGCCGCCGAAGGCGAGAGCCTGCACCAGATCCCGGTCGGCCCGGTGCATGCCGGGATCATCGAGCCCGGGCACTTCCGGTTCACCGCCGGCGGCGAGACCGTGGTCCGCCTGGAAGCGCGCCTCGGCTACGTCCACAAGGGCATCGAAGGCCTGATGCGGGGCGCCAGCCTCGGGCGGGCCGCGCAGCTCGCGGGACGCACCTCGGGCGACAGCACCGTCGCCTATGCGCTCGCGTTCGCCCGTGCCGCCGAGGCCGCATCCGGCGTCGAGGCGCCGCCCCGGGCGGTCTGGCTGCGCGCGCTGATGGCCGAGCTCGAGCGCATCGCCAACCACCTCGGCGACATCGGCGCCATCTGCAACGACGCCGCCTTCGCGCTCATGCACGCCCACACCGGCGTGCTCCGCGAGCGCGTGCTGCGGGCCGCGGACGCCTGCTTCGGGCACCGGCTGATGCGCGACCGGATCGTCCCGGGCGGCGTGGCGGTCGACCCGGCGCCGGAAGGCATGGCCGCGCTCGCGGCCCTGATCACCGAGATCCGGCGGCGCTTCCCGGCGCTGGTCGAGCTGTACGACAACACCGCCTCGCTCCAGGACCGGACCGTCGCCACGGGCGTGCTCCGGCCGGCGCTCGCCAGGGCCTTCGGTGCCGGGGGCTACGTCGGCCGCGCCTCGGGCCGTCCCTTCGACGCCCGCCGCGTGCCCGGCCATCCGCCCTACGACATCCTCGATTTCGCCGTGCCGGTGCTCGAGGAGGGCGACGTCGACGCCCGGGTCTGGATCCGGATCCGCGAGGTCGAGCAGAGCCTGTCGCTGATCGAGCAGGTCCTCGACGGCCTGCCCGCGGGCGCCGTGCGTGCGGACCTGCCGGGGCGGGCGGGCGAAGGGATGGCGCTGGTCGAGGGCTTCCGGGGCGACGTGCTGGTCTGGCTGCGGCTCGCCGGCGACGGCACGGTCGCCCGCTGCCACCTGCGCGACCCGTCGTGGTTCCAGTGGCCGCTCTTGGAAGCCGCGATCGAAGGCAACATCGTCGCCGACTTCCCCCTCTGCAACAAGTCGTTCAACTGCTCCTATTCCGGCCACGACCTGTAGAGCAAGCCCCGATGAGACGGAACCGCATCGACCTGCGACGTCCTTCCACTCATCGGAAGAAAATTGCTCTATTTCAGTGGATCAGGGCGGATTCAGCCGGGCGGAACCGCTCGCAGGCGGTTCCGTCATACGGGGATCCGCTCTAGCCCGAGGCGCCGATGCGCAAGCTGCTGTTCGAAAGCCTGATCCGCCCGCCGCTGACCGAGCCGCCGCCCCGGCCCGACGACCGGGCGCTCGGAGAGCTCGCGACCGCGCTCGAGCGCGCGGCCCGTAAGCGGCTCGGCCGCAGCCTCGCGATCCGCGAGGTCGATGCCGGCTCGTGCAACGGCTGCGAGCTGGAGATCCACGCCCTCAACAACGCCTTCTACGACCTCGAGCGCTTCGGCATCCGCTTCGTCGCCTCGCCGCGCCACGCCGACGTCCTGCTCGTCACCGGGCCGGTGACCAGGAACATGCGCGAGGCGCTGGAGCGGACCTACGCCGCGACGCCCGATCCGAAATGGGTCGTGGCGGTCGGCGACTGCGCCGCCGACGGCGGCCTGTTCGCCGGCAGCTACGCGGTCGTCGGCGGGGTCGGAGAGGTCGTGCCCGTGGACCTCCACATCCGCGGCTGCCCGCCCCGCCCGATCGACCTCGTGCGCGGCCTGCTCGCCCTGCTCGAGCCCGCCTCCTCCGGAGCCGCGCCCGAGCGCTGACCGGCCAGCGGGGCCTGATCCGTTCGTCCGGTCGCGCCCTCAGCCGTGCTCGGGGCGGCGGGGTTGCAGAAGCTTCGCGACCAGCCCGGTCCAGCCGGTCTGGTGCGAGGCGCCGACGCCGCGCCCGTTGTCGCCGTGGAAATATTCGTAGAACAGGATGTGGTCCTTGAAGTGCGGGTCGTGCTGCAGCTTCGGATGATCACCTAGGCACGCGCGCCGGCCGTTCCCGTCGCGCAGGAACAGGCGGCAGAGCCGCCGGCTGAGCTCTTCCGCCACCGCCTCGATCGTGACGTAGTGGCCGGAGCCGGTCGGGCACTCCACCTTGAAGTCGTCGCCGTAGTAATGATGGAACTTCTGCAGCGACTCGATCAGCAGATAGTTGACCGGGAACCAGATCGGCCCACGCCAGTTCGAGTTGCCGCCGAACAGGCCGCTGTCCGACTCCGCCGGCTGGTAGCGCACGACGAGGTCGTGGCCGTTCATGTGCCAGACGTAGGGCCGCTCCTGGTGGACCTTGGAGAGCGCGCGCACGCCATAGTCGGAGAGGAACTCGCTCTCGTCCAGCATCCGCCTGAGCAGCGCCTTCATCCGGCTGCCGCGGAGCAGCGAGAGCAGGTGCCGCTCGCCCAACCCCGGATCCTCCCAGCGCGAGACCAGTGCAGCGAGATCGGGCCGGTACTTGAGGAACCACTTCAGGCGCTGCTTGAAGCCCGGCAGCTCGTCGAGCAGCTCGTCCTCGAGGGTCTCGACCGCGAACAGCGGGATCAGGCCGACCATCGAGCGCACCTTGAGCGGCACGACCTTCCCGTCGGGCAGACGCAGTTCGTCGTAGAAGAACCGGTCCTCCTCGTCCCAGAGGCCGATCCCCCGCTCGCCGATGTTGGTCATCGCTTCGGCGATGTAGAGGAAGTGCTCGAAGAACTTGCTCGCGATGTCCTCGTAGACGCGGTTGTGGCGGGCGAGCTCGAGCGCGATCCGCATCAGGTTCAGGCAGTACATGCCCATCCAGGCGGTGCCGTCGGCCTGGTTGATGAAGCCGCCGGTCGGCAGCGGCGCGGAGCGGTCGAACACGCCGATGTTGTCGAGGCCGAGGAACCCGCCCTGGAAGACGTTGTGGCCCTCGGCGTCCTTGCGGTTCACCCACCAGGTGAAGTTCAGGATCAGCTTGTGCAGGACGCGCTCGAGGAACTCGAGGTCGCCCTGGTCGCCCCGCTGCTTCCTGTCGATCTGAAAGACGCGCCAGGTGGCCCAGGCATGGACCGGCGGGTTGACGTCGCCGAACGCCCACTCGTAGGCCGGCATCTGGCCGTTCGGGTGCATGTACCATTCGCGGGTCAGCAGCAGGAGCTGCTGCTTGGCGAACTCCGCGTCGACCATGGCCAGCGGCAGGCAGTGGAAGGCGAGGTCCCAGGCCGCGTACCAGGGATACTCCCACTTGTCCGGCATCGAGATGACGTCGGCGTTGTTGAGGTGCTTCCAGTCGGCGTTGCGGCCGTGCTTCCTCACTTCCGGCGGGGCCGGCTGGGCCTCGTCGCCGCGCAGCCACTCCGGGACGTCGAAATAGAAGAACTGCTTCGACCAGATCATCCCGGCGAAGGCCTGGCGCTGGACCGCGCGCGCGTCGGCATCGTCGATTTCGAGCTGCATGTCGGCGTAGAAGGCGTCGGCCTCGGCGCGCCGGCGCCGGACCGTCGCCTCGAAGTCCTCGAACGGCCGGGCGAGCGTCCGGCTGGTGAAGCGCAGCCGCAGCACCCACGCCTTCCCGGGCAGCACCTCGCGCCGGTAGTGCGCCGCCGCCTTCGTGCCTGCGTGGTCGGGGTTGACGGCGCCCCGCTCGCCCTGGACCACGTGGTCGTGGAAGGCGTCCTTGAAGTATCCAGCCGCGTCCATGCCGTGGAGCCGCCGGACGTTGGTCTCGTTGTTGGTGAACAGGAGTTCCGGCTCGTCTTCGCCCGATTCGTCCCTGCAATGCAGGCGGTAGTGGCCGAAGAACTTGCTGCGGATGCCGATCGTCGCCGCATCGAGGGCGTACGCCAGCGGCTGGTTGCGCCCGTGCCACCAGGACCAGCGGTTCCTGAACCAGAGCTGCGGCAGGACGTGGATGACCGCCGGCTCCGGCCCCCGGTTGTGCACCGTGACCTGCATCAGGATGTCCTCGGGCGCGCCCTTGGCGTACTCGACCACCACGTCGAAGTAGCGGTCGTCGTCGAAGACGCCGGTGTCGATCAGCTCGAACTCGGGCTGGTCCTTGCCGCGGCGGCGATTTTCCTCGGCGAGGCGGGCGTAGGGGAACTCGGCCTGCGGATACTTGTAGAGAAACTTCAGATAGGAGTGGGTCGGGGTGGCGTCGAGGTAGTAGTAGAGCTCCTTGACGTCCTCGCTGTGGTTGCCCTCGCCGTTGGTGAGCCCGAACAGCCGCTCCTTGAGGATGGGGTCGCGCCCGTTCCAGAGCGCCAGCGCCAGGCACAGCCGCTGCTGCTCGTCGCTGATCCCGGCGAGGCCATCCTCGCCCCAGCGGTAGGCGCGGGAGCGGGCGTGGTCGTGCGGGAAGTACTCCCAGGCGTTGCCGCCGGCGCTGTAGTCCTCGCGGACCGTGCCCCACTGGCGCTCGGAGAGGTACGGCCCCCAGAACTTCCACCGGGCCGCGCCCTCCCTGTCCTCGGCGAGACGAAGGCGTTCCGCCGGCTCGGCGGACGGCGCGAGCGGGCTCTCGCTCGCCGGCTCGGTCTCGAGAAGCGTCGTGGCCATTCTCTGATCCTCGCTTCAGGCGCGTCTGGGGCGTGCTCAGGGGGCGGCGTCCGCGGGCCGTCGGCGCCCATGAACTGGCGGGTCGATGGTGCCGCCATCCGGCCGGTCCCTGGTCCTGCCGCTCCTTTCGGGACGACGATGGTTCTGTAGCGTCAGCGACTTCAGAGGGGTACCAGATTTTACTTGGGCCCGGGAATGCCGGGTGTCTCCGATGACAATGCCCGGACGGCATGATCCCGGATTATCAGGCGGCGCCTCCCCCTCCCCCACCGGATGCCGGCGACCGGCGGCCGGCCGAAGCCCGCGGCTCAGCGGCCGAGCCAGATCCGGATCTGCGCGGTGACCGCGTCCGGGCGCTCGAGCGGTGCCAGGTGTCCGCACCGCGGCACGACCACCAGCGTCGCCTCGGGAATGGCGGCGGCCATCTCCTGGTGCGCAGCGACCGGCGTCACGGCGTCTTCCCGGCCGCAGAGGACCAGGGTCGGGCAGCCGATCCGCGCGAGATCGGGGCGGCTGTCGGGCCGGCTCATGATGGCGCGCACCTCGCGAACGAAGCCATCCGGCCCGATCCGCCCGGCCATCGCCCGCATCCCGCCGCGGAGCGCCGGGTCGGAGGCGCGTGCCGGATGCAGCCAGCTCGGGTGCAGCTCGTCCAGGACCTCCTCGAACCCGCCCGCCCCGGCGCGCCGGATCCGGTCCTCCCGCGCCGCCCGGGTCGCGCCGTCGTCGGCCGCGGCCTGGGTGTCGAGCAACGCCAGGCGCAGGATCCGCTCCGGCGCCCGGCGCATCATCTCGAGCGCGACGTAGCCGCCCATCGAGAGCCCGAGCAGGGCGAACCGGGCCGGCGCGGCATCCAGGATCGAGCCGGCGAGCGCGCCGATCTCGTCGTGGGTGTCGAGCCGCGGGACCATGACCGCCGCCTCGCCCTCCAGCGCCCGGATCTGCGCCTCGAACAGCGCGCGGTCGAGCAGCAGCCCCGGGAGCATGAGCAGCGCGGTCATCGGGCGCCGTCCCGGATCGGCGGGACGGTCATCGGGCGCCGTCCCGGATCAGCGGGAGGAGCGTCCTGAACGCCTGCGTCCCCGCCCGCTCCAGCCATTCGAAGACGACCATCTCGCTGGTCACCACCGGGACGCCTGCGGCCTGCATCCGGGCGAGGGCGCGCTCGCGGTTCTCGGGCGCGCGGGACGCCACGGCGTCGGCCACGACCACCGCGTCGAGGCCGAGCGCCCTGAAGCCGAGGGCGGTCTGCAGGACGCAGACGTGCGCCTCCATCCCGCCGATCACCAGCTGCGGCCGGCGGGCCTCGAGCACGGTCTCGCGGATCCTCGGATCGCCGGACGCGGCGAACGCCAGCTTCGGCCACACCCGCTCCGGCTCGATCAGCTCGCGCAGGTCCTCGACCGTGGGGCCGAGACGCTCCGGATACTGCTCGGTCGCGAGCAGCGGAACGTCGAGCGCGCGGGCCGCCTCGATCAGGAAGCGGCTCCGCCGGATGCAGGCCGCGCCATCCGCGACCGCAGGAGCCAGCGCCGCCTGGATGTCGACGATCATCAGCAACGAACGATGCGCCTGGAGAAGCATGCGCGAGTCTCCCTCCGACCGACCGGAACAGGGGGTTCTATTGAGGCGTCATTGACATATCATAGCGAATCCCTAAATCGAGCGCAGGTTCGACGTTCAACCGACAGCCGCGATCCCTGCGTGGATCGGCCGGATCAGGGCCCATATGACGTTCAACGATTTCGCGCTTCGGCCGGAGATCCTCCGGGCCGTCGAGGAAGCCGGCTACGTGCAGCCGACGCCGATCCAGGAGAAGGCGATCCCGATCATCCTGGAGGGCAAGGACCTCCTCGGCATCGCCCAGACCGGCACCGGCAAGACGGCCGCCTTCGTGCTGCCGATGATCGAGCGCCTCGCCATGGGCCAGGCGAAGGCGCGCATGCCGCGCTCGCTGATCCTCAGCCCGGTGCGCGAGCTGGCGACCCAGACGGCCGCCTATTTCGAGACGTACGGCAAGTACCTGAAGCTCACCCAGGCCCTGCTGATCGGCGGGGTCAGCCTCGACGAGCAGTCGAAGAAGCTGGAGCGCGGCGTCGACGTGCTGATCGCGACGCCGGGCCGGCTGATCGATCAGTTCGAGCGCGGCCGGGTGCTGCTCGGCGGCATCACGATCCTGGTCATCGACGAGGCGGACCGGATGCTCGACATGGGATTCATCCCCGACGTCGAGCGCATCGTCCGGCTGCTCACCCGGCGCCAGCAGACCATGATGTTCTCGGCGACCATGCCGGCCGAGGTGCGCCGCCTCGCCAACACCTTCCTCGATCATCCCGAGGAGGTCCAGGCGTCGCCGCCCGCGACCTCGGCGGAGAACGTCACCGACCACCTGATGGTCGTCCCGCCGCGCCAGAAGTTCAAGGCGCTGCAGCGGCTGATCGACACCCTGGACGTCGACAAGGCGATCATCTTCTGCAACCGGAAGCGGGAGGTGGCGAGCCTCCGCAAGCAGCTCGAGCGGGCCGGGCGGAACGTCCGGGACATCCACGGCGACCTCGACCAGTCGCAGCGCACCCAGGCGCTCGAGGCCTTCAAGCGCGGCGAGATCGATTTCCTGGTCGCGACCGACGTCGCGGCGCGCGGTCTCGACATCGCGATGCTGCCCTGCGTGATCAACTACGACGTCCCGACCCATCCCGACGACTACGTGCACCGGATCGGCCGCACCGGGCGGGCCGGCAAGGAGGGCCGCGCGTTCACCCTCGCGCTGCCCGAAGAGGGCCGCCTCGTGGGCGCGATCACCCGGCTCACCGGCCGGCCGATCCCGCGCCTGCCGCTCCGGGGCTTCGAGGACGAGGCCCTGGTCGACGAGCCGAAGGGGCGCGGGCGGCGGGGCCGGGTCACGGCTGCGGACCCGGTGTCGGAAGCGGGGAGCGCGCGCCCGGTCGAGGTCGAGACCGTGGCGGAGGCCGCGCAGGCGGAGCCGGCGGCGCGGAGCCGCCGACGCCGGCGACCGGTCGCGGATCCGGGCCCGGAGGCAGGGCCGGTCGAGCCCGCCGCGGCCCCGCCCGAGGCCGAGGCGGCACCGGGCGAGCGACGCCAGCCGCGCCGGAGCCGTCGCCCGGCCGAGGCGCCCGGGCCGGACGTCGAGGCGCGCGGGCCGGACGTCGAGGCGGGCGGGCCGTCCGCGCCGGAGGTCAACGGGACGGAGAGCGCGGACGCCGCGGCTGAGGCCGCCGGCGGCGAAGCCGCACCTGCCGAGGTCGCACCTGCCGAGGTCGCACCTCCGGAGACCGGTCGCCGCGGCGAGCGTCCGGGCCGAGCGCGCGGCGAGCGACAGCGTCAGCCGGCGCGGCGGGCCGGGGCGCAGGACCGGCAGGGCGAACAGCGCGAGCCGGTGGTCGGCATGGGCGACCACGTGC
>DASUSF010000423.1:0-4785 GCA_036375275.1 Geminicoccaceae bacterium
CGAGCAGCCGGGCACCGCTCGCGGCCGCCGCCGCGGCCCGCTCCTCGACCTCGGCCAGCCAAGCGTCCAGGCCGGTCAGTGGCGTTTCGAGGTTGGGGGCGCAGAGCGCCACGGTCAGCGTTTCCATTGTTCTTCCTTCTCGGTTGGCCGGCGCTGCGGTGGTCCGGCGCGAAACAGCCGGCCCCGAAAGGGCCGGCTGCTCGACGTGTCGTTCGAGAGATGGGGCCTCAGGCGGCCGCCTGCAACGCCGACTTGTTGATGTCCGAGACGGCGAGCTTGTTGAGCTTCTCGTCGGTCGCCTTCTCCTGCTTCAGGGTCTCGATCAGCAGGTTGGCGACGTCGGTCTGGCCGAGCGCCTCGGCGAGTGCCGCGACCGAGCCGTAGCTCGCGATCTCGTAGTGCTCGACCTTCTGCGCGGCCGTGATCAGCGCCGCATCGAGGACCTGCGGCGTCTTGATCTCCTCGATCATCTCCTCCGCTTCCGCGACCAGCCCCTCCATCGCCTCGCAACGCTTGCCGCGGGCCGGCTTGTCCAGAAGCTCGAAGACCTGGTCGAGGCGATCGACCTGGCCGCGGGTCTCCTCGAGGTGCTCCTCGAACGCCCGACGCAGCTTGTCCGAATGGGCCTTCTTCGCCATCTTCGGCAGCGCCTTCAGGATCTGCTTCTCGGCATGGTAGATGTCGCGCAGCTCGTCGAGGAGGAGGTCTTCCGTCGTCTTGACGGCCATGATGATGCTCCCACGGATTGTTGCGGTTCTACAGTCGGCCCATGTCATCGAGCGGGCCCGACTGCCTGATGACCGCCTGGAAACGAACGCGGGAGTGGTGCGGTTCCTTGGCCGCGCGCATGGCTCCCATGCGCGCGCTCCGGCCGGCGCTCAGCCCTGCGGCGTCTCCCCGCCCTTCGGCCCCCAGAACACCACCCAGGTCGCGAAGTCCTCGGAGAAGTCCTCGAACCGGTGCACCCAGCCGGCGGGCACGAAGATGGCGTCGCCCGGCCCGAAAGGCGCGCGCTCCAGGCTGCTCTCGTCCTGCCCGAGCACGAAGGTGCCGGTCCCGGAGGCGACCACGTAGATCTCGTCCTGGTCGTGCGGCTGCTGCGGATCGCGCCCCCTGGGCGCGTACCAGCGGAGCGTCATGCTGCCGTGGGCGAGGAGGAGCGCAGATGCCCGTCCCGGCTCGACCGGCGCCCGCTCGGCCCGGGCCTTGCGGATCAGCCACTCCATCGGCGGTCTCCCGGCTCAGAGGCGGGACGCGAGGTCCTTGTAGCCCTGCTTCACCTTCTCGTCGGTGCCGAAGAACGAGTGCCGCGACATGTCCGGCGAGTAGCGGCTGGCCTCGGGCGTGCGGCCGAGCGCCTCGGCGACGCTCCGGATGTGGTGCGGCCCGGCGCCGCAGCAGACCCCGAGGTAGCGGACCCCGAGGTCGAACGCGCTCTTCGCGAACTCGCCCATCTCGTACCGGTTGCAGGTGAACGGATCGAGCGCGGTCGGGAACGGCCGGCCGCCAGGGATGCAGGCGCAGCCCGGGTCCTGGAAATGGTGGAAGCCGGGGTTCTCGGGGGTGGTGCGGTAGGGCACCGGCAGTGCCGCCACATGGCAGGCGACGGCGGCACGGATCTTCAGGATCTCCGGCAGCATGGAGGCGGGGCCGCGGATGCAGTTCATGCCGACCACGTCCGCCCCCTGCTGCTCGAGGCGCCGGCAGGCCTCCGCCATGTCGTGGCCCTCGGGCGTGCGGCCTTCGCGGTGCAGCGCGAACGTCACGACCGTCGGCAGGCCCGAAGCGCGCATCGCCTCCAGCGCCAGCTCGGCCTCGCCCGCGAAGGTGAAGGTCTCGCCGATGATGAAGTCGCAGCCGGCCTCCGCGGCCCAGCCGACCTGCTCCTCGAACGCCCGGCGGGCCAGGCGCCGGCTGCTCTCGTCGGCTGGATCGTAGATGTTGGTGTTGGAGATGTTGCCCGCGAGCAGGCAGCCGTGCTCGTCAGCCACCTCCTTCGCGATGGCGAGCGCCTGGCGGTTCAGGGGCTCGAGGATCTCCTCCTTGCCGATGACCTTCAGCTTCTCGCGGTGGCCGTAGTAGGTGAAGGCCTCGATCACGTCCGAGCCGGCGCGCGCGAACTCGACGTGCAGCTGGCGGACCGCTTCCGGGTGCTCGAGCACCACCTCGGGCACGTACGGCCCGGCCTGGACGTAGCCGCGCCGCTCGAGCTCGAACAGGTAGCCCTCGGCGCAGATCACGGCGCCGGCCTCGAGCCGCTCCAGCAGCCCCGGCCCCCGCGTCCCGGATCGTGCCGCCATCGCCGCTCCTCCGCGTTTGCCCCGCCCGGCCAGAGAAGACCCGACGCCGGGCGAGCGTCAACCACCACCCGAAGCGCCGGGACCTCCCCCGGCCTCCTTGTCCCCGCCCGGCCTTTGCCCGAGGATGCGCCCGGCACGATCGGGAGGTAGCGATGGACGGCCGGCAGTTCGAGGGCAAGGTCGCGGTGGTGACCGGCGGCACCCAGGGGCTCGGCGAGGCGGTGGCGCGGCTGTTCGCGGAGCGCGGTGCGGCGGGGCTCGTGATCTGCGGCCGGAACCGCGAGCGCGGCGAGGCTGTGGCGCGCGAGATCGGGCGACAGGCGGCGTTCGTCGAGGCGGACCTGATGCGCATCGCCGACGGCCGGAAGGTGATCGACGAGGCGGCGGCGCGGTTCGGGCGGCTCGACGTGCTGGTGAACTGCGCCGCGGCGACCGACCGGGGCACGGTCGACAGCACCACCGAGGAGGTCTGGGACAAGCTGTTCACGATGAATGTCAAGTCCCAGTTCTTCCTGATCCAGCACGCCGTCGCGGAGATGCGCCGGCATGGGCAGGGCGGCGCGGTCGCCAACATCGGCACCATCGTCGCCCACGGCGGGCCGCCCTTCCTGATCGCCTATGCGGCCTCCAAGGGCGCGCTCATGACCATGACCCGGGGCCTCGCCAACGCGCTCAAGCACGACCGGATCCGGGTCAACACGCTCAACATCGGCTGGACCAACACGCCGCGCGAGCACGTCGTGCAGACCGAGGTCCACGGCCGCCCGGAGAACTGGCTCGAGGTCGCGAGCAAAGGCCAGCCGTTCGGGCGGCTGATCGAGCCGGACGAGGTGGCGCGCGCCATCGCCTTCCTCTGCTCCGGCGAGTCCGGCCTGATGACCGGCGCGGTGATCGACTTCGATCAGACCGTGATCGGGACCAGGGACGAGAACCCCGGCCTCTGAAGGCCCAGGGGGACGCGCGCTTGTCTCGCCGGAGCCGGCGACTACCATTGGCCCGTGGCGACGCCCCGCCGCGCCGGCGGCGCGTTCCGGCATCAACGACGTGAGGCGCCGATCGAACGGCGACCGCATCAGGGAGTCTGGAGGTGGTCTTGAAGCGATGGTGGCCGGCGGGCGTCCTGACGCTCGCGGTCGTGCTGCTGGCCCGGACGCCGCTCGGCGCCGAGCTCGGCACGATCCGGATCGGCGTGCTGCAGTTCGGCACGGTCAACTGGGAGCTCGACGTCATCGAGCACAACGGGCTGGACGCGAAGCACGGCTTCGATCTGGAGGTCCAGGGCTTCGGCAACGACCAGGCGACCAAAGTGGCGCTTCAGGGCGGCGCGGTCGACGGCATCGTCTCCGACTGGCTGTGGGTCTCGCGCCAGCGGAGCGACGGGACCGAGCTCGTGTTCGTGCCGTACTCGACCAGCGTCGGCTCGCTCATGGTGCCGCCCGACAGCGGCATCGACGACCTCGCCGACCTCGAGGGCAAGAAGATCGGCGTCGCCGGCGGACCGCTCGACAAGGGCTGGCTGCTGCTTCAGGGCCTCGCCATGGAGCGCCACGGGATCGATCTCGCGAGCGCCGCCGAGCCCGCGTTCGGCGCGCCGCCGCTGCTCAATCAGAAGACCCTGGACGGCGAGCTCGACGCGGTCCTGAACTACTGGCATTTCGCCGCCCGGCTCGAGGCCAGAGGCTTCGAGCGCCTGATCGGGGTCGAGGAGGTCGCGGCGGCGCTCGGGATCCCGGGCGAGGTGCCGCAGCTCGGCTACGTGTTCGAGGAGCGCTTCGCGGACGAGAACCAGGCGCTGGTGCTGGCGTTCGTCGCCGCGTCCAAGGAGGCGAAGGCGCTGCTCCGGACCTCGGATGCGGAATGGGAGCGGATCCGCCCGATGACCAAGGCCGAGGACGACGCGACCTTCGAGGTGCTGAAGAAGCGCTTCCGCGAAGGGATCCCCGAGGTCTTCGGCGAGACCGAGCGGGCGAGCGCCGCGGAGCTGTACGCGATCCTCGCCGAGCTCGGCGGCGAGGAGCTGGTCGGCTCCGCGAAGAGCCTCGATCCCGGCACCTTCTGGTCCAGGTTGACGACGTATTAGCACGGTGGCGCGCGCGCAGGCGGCAGCGAACGTCGGGGAGCGACCGGCGCAGGCGGCACGGGGCGTGCCGGCCGGGGCGCGGCTGCACGGCGCGCTGGTGCCGCTCGCCTCCCTCGGCCTCCTGGTGGTGCTCTGGCAGATCGCGGCCTGGGTGGCGGACCGCCCGCAGCTCATGCCGGGGCCGTGGCTGGTGCTCGACCGGCTGATCGAGGAGACCCTCTCGGGCGATCTGCCCTACCACCTCGGGATCACGCTCGCCCGGGTCGCGGCCGCCTTCGTGGTCGCGATGGCGATCGGCACGGTGCTCGGCCTCGTGATGGGCCGGGTCCCGCTGGCCGACCGGTTCGGCCATCCGTGGCTGGTCTTCTTCCTCAACATCCCGGCGCTGGTGACGATCGTCCTCGC
>DASUSF010000424.1:0-7751 GCA_036375275.1 Geminicoccaceae bacterium
CTGCGATCTCCGACGACGGCCGTTTCATCGCCTTCCGCAGCGCTGCGAGCAACCTCGCCCCGAACGACCAGAACGGCATCCCCGACATCTTCGTGAAGGACATGGCGAGCGGGCTGGTGCAGCGCCTCGAGCTCGTCGGCGACAGCAGCGAGGTGATTCCCCAGCGGCTGTTCATGGCGGCGCCGGCCATCTCGGGGGACGGCGCCTTCGTCGCCTATACGAGCGGCCTCGCTCTGGACGGCGAGGACGTGGTCGAGGGCCAGGTCTACGTCGCCAGGGTGGGCTTCGACGATGCGGCGGCCCTGACGCTCGCCGACCTGTTTCCGGGAACCGCTCCAGGCGGCGGCGCGGCCCTCGCCGCGGCAGGTCCGACCGCCGAGAGCACGCCGGACCTCGCGGCCCTGCTCCACGCACCCGACCCCGCGATCGCCTGAGCGGAACCAAGCGCACGGCGGGGACCGGTTCAGACCCCGTCCCTGGGCCGGCGCAGGCTCCGCGGCAGGACGGCGCCGCTCCAGGCCAGCGCCATGAGCGCGAGGCCGAGGACGTCCATGATCAGCGCCGTCGGGAACATCAGGAAGAACGCAGCGAGGAAGAAGACGCCGCGCCGCCAGGTCGCGATCGTCCCGCGGATGAACTCCGCCCCCTGCAGGCCCATGGCGAGGGCGAGGTTGCCGAGCAGGTAGGCGGTGGCCGCGTGCGCCACCTCGACCGGCGTGCCGTAGAGCAGGAGCTCCGGCACGTAGACGAAGCTGAACGGGATGATCATCAGGGTCGCGCCGAACTTGAGCGCGGCGAGCCCGGTCCGCATCGGGTCGGCGCCGGCGATCGCGGCCGCGGCGAAGGCCGAGACGCAGACCGGCGGGGTGATGTTGGAGAGGGTCGCGGCGTAGAACACCGCGAGGTGCGCGGCGATCATCGGCACGCCGAGCTTCATCAGCGCCGGAGCCGCGACCACGGACAGGATGATGTAGGAGCCGGTCGTGCTGCTGCCCATACCGATGATGATCGAGATCAGGGTCACCAGCGCGACGCAGGCGAGCAGACTGCCGCCCGAGAAGTCGACCAGGACCGCCGAGAACTTGAGGCCGAGGCCGGCGAGCACGATGCCGCCGATGATGATGCCGAGGGTCCCGATCGCCGCCCCGGCCGAGGTGTTGCTCTGGGCGCCGCCGACCAGGCCCTGCAGGACCTCGGACGGGCCCATGCGCGTCGCCCGGTGGCGCCAGGACAGCACCGCCGCCGAGACGGTGCCCCAGAAGGCGCCGAAGTCCGGCGAATAGCCGGCGAACAGCAGCCCGATCACGACCACCAGGGGGATGAAGAAGTGGAAGCCCCGCCTGAGGACGTCCCGGACGCGTGGCGTCTCCTCGGGCGGCAGGCCGGTAAGCCCCGCCCGGATCGCCTGGAGGTCGACCATCGCCAGCAGGAAGACGAAGAAGATGGCCGCGGGGATGACGTTCATCAACGCGACCTGGAGGTAGCTGGTCTGGGTCAGGGTCGCGAGGATGAACACGCCGGCGCCCATGATCGGCGGCATGAACTGGCCGCCCGTCGACGCGATCGCCTCGATCGCCCCCGCGTTGTGCGGCTGGAAGCCGGTCCGCTTCATGAGCGGAATGGTGAAGGCGCCGGTGGTGACCACGTTGGCGACCGAGGAGCCGGAGATCGAGCCGAACAGGGCCGAGGTCATGACCGCAATCTTGGCCGGGCCGCCCCGCCAGCGCCCGGCGAGCGCGGTGCCGAGGTCCATGAAGAAGTGCCCGGCGCCGCTCCGCTCGAGGAACGCGCCGAAGATCATGAACGGGAAGACGAAGGTCGCGAAGGTCGCGGCGATGACGCCGAACAGCGCCTCCTGGGTCGAGTATGTGAACTCGAGGATGCGCTCGACGGACATGCCGGGGTGGCTGAGGCGCCCGGGCAGCCAGGTGCCGAAGTAGAGCTGGGCGAGGAAGACCAGCGCGATGATCGGGATCACCGGGCCGAGCGCGCGGCGGCTGGTCTCGAGCATGACCAGGATCGCGATCACGCCCATGGCGAGGTCCGCCTGGCTCGGCGAGCTCACCCGGAACATGGCGTAGCTGACGTACTGGTCTATCCAGTAGCCGATCGAGACGACGGTGAGCGCGATCAGGACCAGGTCGACCGTACTCGGCCGGTGCGTCGGCGAGCGCCTGGTCGCCGGCAACAGCAGGAAGACCAGGACCGAGGTCAGCATGAGGTAGAGGCCGCGGTTGGTCTCGGTGGAGACCAGCCCGAAGCCCGAGGTGTAGAGGTACCAGAGGGAGAAGCCGGCGGCGGTCAGCGAGAACGCCAGGGCCGCCGGTCCCTGGAGCGTGCGCTTCTGGCCCTCGACCCTAAGCAGCCAGCGGAATCGGTCCATCGGGCGGTGGCTGAGCGGAGGCGACGCGGCGGTCGAGAACAGCCGCGCCGCTTCCGCGCGCCGCCGGCGGGCCGGAGGGGACCGGGCTCAGGAGTCCGGCCAGAGCCCCTGCTCCTTGTAGTACGCTTCGGCGCCGGGATGCATGGGGGCGCCGAGGTTGGTGAAGTTCTCGACGTCGGGCTCCATCTGCGCCCAGGCGCGGTGGCCCTCGGCGAGGCGTTCCTTGACCTCGGGCTGGTAGACGTACTCGAGGATCCGCTGCACCGTCTCGGCCGGCACGCGCTCGTGCGCGACCCAGTAGACCGTGGTGTAGGGCAGCTCGGTCGCCGGCACGCCCTGATACATGTCCGCCGGCATGGTGCCCTGGTGGTAGAAGGGGTAGGTGTCGGTGATCTGCGTCATCTGCTCGTCGCTGTAGGGCAGGACGCGCACGCCCTGCGTCTCGGCGACCTCGGTCACGGCGGCGGCCGGCGCCGAGGACTGGCAGAAGGCGTCGATCTGGCCGTTGCCGAGCGCGCGGCCGGCATCGGCGAAGGTCATCATCTGTGGCTCGACGGCGTCGAGCAGGCCGACCGCGGTCAGGATGTTGGTGCAGTTGAAGACCGTCCCGGAGCCGGGCGGCCCGAGCGCCACGGTCTTGCCCTCGAGGTCGGCGAGGGTCTCGATGTCCGAGTCCGCGAGCGTCACGAAGTACGTCGGCCCTTCGTAGGCCTTGGCCACGCCCCTGAACATCTCCGCCTTGGGATCGTTCTCGAAGGGCCCCTCCTGGCGCAGCCCCATGTAGACGTGGCTGCCGTAGACGATGCCCATGTCGAGCTCGCCCTTGATCAGCCGCTTGGCGTTCTCGGTCGAGCCGCCGGTGGTCACCTGGGTGACGTTGATGTCGGGGAACTGGTTGGAGATCTCGGTGCCGGCGACGCCGACCATGTAGTACATGACCCCGCCGGGATTGGAGCCGCCCCAGGCGATGTCCTGCCTGTCCTGCGCGAATGCAGGGCCGGCGGCGGCCAGCCCGGCCAGGGCGGCGATGGCAGCGCGTGTCCTCACGGTTTCTACCTCCTTGCTGGCCCGCGGGATTCTCGATCGTCCCGGGCGGCTCGACGGCGGTCTCGCCCCGGGCTTGCCCGAACCGCGGGGCATCCCCATCCATGGACCACGCGTCTTGGTCCAGAGAACGCGACCGATAGGGCCCGAGCCTCCTTCGTGTGTCAACGCTGGGGAGGCGAGGGGGTAGGCGCCGGCGTGAACAAGCCGCGCGGATCGGGCCTGGCCGCCGGCACGTTCCACGGCGGGGGGGACCGTGCCGTCGCCATCGGCGTCGAGATCCGCGAGCACGAGGCCCGAGGTGTCGGAACCGCTGGCACCGGTGGTGGCGCCCGCCACCTCGTCCCGGCAATCCTGTCGGTCGCCGTCGCCGTCGCCGTCGTAGGCGAGAAACCAGGCTTCGCTGCCCGACCGCACCTCTTCGGCCTCGATCGGCCCGTCGTCGTCCCGGTCGATCAGGTTGAACACGTTCCGGTCGTCCATTGCGTTCTCGGCCGACGCCGGGGTGGGTCGCTCGCGCCGGCCGCCACCCCGAGGGTGAAGATCAGGCCGAGGGCCGTCAGCATCGGACGCGGGGGCATGCGATCCTCCTTCAACGGGTTGAGCGGTCGGCCGCGCCGGCGCGACCGACCCGGTTGGGCAGGACGACGCGAGGCCGTGCCCGGAGTTTCCGGCGGCCGGCGGGTGACGCTTGGCTCGAGCGGAGCCGAGCGGCCGTCAGCCGGTCGGGTGGAAGCGGCCGTCGAGGCCGAGCTGCTCCGCGCCGCCGGCGCGGTAGAAGGCCGGCTCGCCGGCGTCCCGGAGGACCCGCAGCATCCGCGGCACCGGGCGTCCCTCCGCATCGAGGCGGGCCGCGATCCGCTCCGGCCCGATCCGGTCGATCAGCTCGAACGGCCCCTGCTTCCAGTTGAAGCCCCAGCGCAGCGCGCGGTCGATGTTGACGATGTCGTCCGAGATCTCGGGGACCAGATCTGCAGCGTAGGCGAAGGTCGCGCTCATCAGGTCCCAGACGAGGCGTCCGGCGATGTCGCCGGCGAACATCAGGTCCGGGGCGTCGAGGCGGCCGGGCGCGAGGTCGACCTCGCGCGAGGGCCGCCACTCCTGGTCGGCGAGGTCGAAGGTCTCTCTGGTCCGGGCGCCGTCCGCGTGCCGCGTCACGCGGTAGAACCCGCCGCCGGTCTTGCGGCCGAGCTGGCCGCCGGCGAGCATCGCCGCCTCGGGCTCCGGCAGGCTCGTGAACCGGCGCCCGAGGTCCTGCCCCGGGAGGTTGACCGCGAGGTTGCGCGCGACGAGGTCCATCACGTCCAGCCCGATGAGGTCGATCAGCCCGTAGAGCCCGGTCGCGGGGATGCCGAGCGGGGGGCCGAGCAGGGCGTCGACCGTCTCCATGTCGAGCTCGCGGCGGAGGACGCGCGCGCCGGCGACGTGCAGACAGGCCAGCATCCAGAAGCAGCCGATCCGGTTGGCGATGAAGTTGACCGTGTCCTTGGCGTGCACCACGCCCTTGCCCAGCCGGTCGCGGAGGAAGGTCTCGAGCCGCTCGATGACTGCTGGATCGGTCTCTTCGGCCGGGACCAGCTCCACGAGCTTCATCACCTTGACCGGGTTGAAGAAGTGCGTGACCGCGATGTCGCGCCGGAGATCGACGCTGGCCCGCGCGACGATCGCGCGGAGGGGGATTCCGGAGGTGTTGGTCGAGACGATCGAGCCAGGCTTTCGATGCCGCTCGACCTGCTCGAGCAGCGCCTGCTTTTCGCGCAGATCCTCGATGATCGCCTCGCACACCCAATCCGCGTCGGCCATCGCCTCGAGGTCGTCCGACAGCACCGCCGTACGGATCCGCGCGACCGCCGCCGGGTCGTCCACCATCGGGCTCCGGCCGCCGGTCATCCGACCCATCGCGCGCTCCACCTGATCCCGGGTCTGGTCGAAGAGCACGACCTCGCAGCCGGCCTCCGCGCACGCCGCGGCGATGCCGGTGCCCATGGTGCCGGCGCCGAGCACCGCGACCTTCCGGATGTCCTGCTCCATGCCCGTCCCGTTCCGGCCCGTCCCGATCGACGCGCCGGCGCTGCGCCGGCGCGGCGCCGACCATGCCGCGGGTCGGGATCGCTGTCCATCGCCGGCGTGTCGACCCGTTGGCGCACAGGTTGACGTCGCTGCCGCCGCTGGCGCAGATGGTCGTCCGATCCGCGGCGCATGCAGCGGGAGGGATCAGCGGGCCGGACCGAGGCCGACATGGCGAACTGGTTGATGAAGGCGGAGCCTGGCGACTACAGCTACGCCGATCTGGAGCGCGACGGCGTCGTCGCATGGGATGGGGTCCGCAACCACCAGGCGGCACGGAACATGCGGGCGATGCGCCGGGGCGACCGGGTGTTCTTCTACCGCTCGGTGGTGGATCCGGCGGTGGTCGGCGTGATGGAGGTGGTGAAGGAAGCCTACGAAGCGCCGGATGATCCGAAGCGGAGCTTCGTGCTGGTCGACCTGAAGCCGGTGCAGCCGCTGCCGAAGGAAGTGGCGCTCAAAGCGATCAAGGCGGAGCCGAGGCTGGCGGAGATGCAGCTGGTGCGCCAGTCCCGGCTGTCGGTGAGCCAGGTCGATCCGGCGGCCTGGGCGCTCATCTCCAGGATGGGCGGGCTCGAACCCTGACCCGCGCCCGCTCAGGCCGGTCCCAGCAGCTCGCTGAACTCGTCGAGGACCAGGCGGTAGACCGGCTGCTTGAACGGCACCACCAGATGCAGCACCTCCGGCGGCGTGGCCCACCGCCAGCGGCGGAACTCCGGCTGATGACGGTCGAGCCGGATCTCCTCGTCGGAACCGAGGAACTCGTAGGCGAACCAGCGCTGCGTCTGGCCGCGCCAGCGTCCCTGCCAGTGGCGGGGCGCGAGGTCCGGCGGCAGATCGTACGCATACCACCAGCGGCTTTCGGCGAGCGGCCGCACGCTCTCGACGCCCGTCTCCTCGATCAGCTCCCGTCGCGCGGCTTCGGCGGGGGTCTCGCCGGCGTCGACTCCTCCCTGCGGCATCTGCCAGGCCTCGAGCACGGTTCCGGTGCGCTCGCCGATGAAGATCCGGCGCTGCCGGTCGAGGAGCAGGGCGCCGACGCACCGCCGGTAGCCAGGATGAGGCGTTTCGCTAGCCGTGGCCGGGCTCGCCTGCAACGCCTTCGCCCCGGAGCCGCGCCGCGACCCCGCCGACCTCGACCAGAAGCGCGCTGACCGGCGCGAGGGCGAGGCCCTTGGGCTGCAGGCCGTCGATCCAGGCGGCGAGCCGCGCGATGGAGATCGGCAAGGCGGAGATGACACCGAGGGCGCTGCCAGACTCGAGCGCCTGCGCCTCGAGCTCCGCGAGCGCATGGTCGATCGCCAGCGGCGACGGATCCTCGTCGACCCGCACGGCGGCCGGCGCGTAGGGCATGCCCGCCGCCTGCGCCTCGCCGGTCATGCCGTCGGAGCCGACCTCGACCAGCGCCAGCCCGGGCACGGCAAGGTCCGCGACCACCGGGCCGGCGGCGTCGCTCGCCGCGAACCGGCGGCCCTCCCCCGCGACGCCGACATAGGCGGTGGTGCGGCCGAGGACCCAGTGCAGACGATCGAGGTTCTCGGCGGAGCCGGCCGACGCCAGCAGGGTGTGCGGGCCCGGGTCGCTCAGCGGGTACTCGGGCGGCTCCCTCGGCAGAGCCAGCAGAACCTCATGGCCGGATCGCCGCGCCCTCGTCACGTCACGATCGAGATCCGGCGCATAGGGCGAGAACTGGAGGCTGATGTCGGCGGGCAGAGCCAGCGCGGCCTCGGTCGCCCGCTCTTGCAGCCCGAGGCCGAGCACGAGGATCGCGACCTTCGGCCGGGAGTCGTCGAAGTCGAAGGGGCTGGCATGGGCGAAGAACGGCCGCTGCCCGTCTGCGGCGATGCGCGGCAATGGCCCGAATGGGCTCGGCTCGACCAGATCGGGATGCACTCCGGGTTGCCGGGCGATGACCGCCGCCCGCATCGCGGCGCCGGCTTCCGCACCCGGATCCCCCGGCAGCGACCGCTCGATCCTGGCGTCGGACTCGAACCGGACCGGGCCGGACGACGCCAGCCAGATCGCGGGCAGGGACAGCACGCCCGCGCAGAACACGATCTCCATCCACGAGGGTGCGCGGCGAACCCCCGAGCCTGCCATCGGCCAGACGAGCGCCAGGCTCTTCATGGCCCGCCCCGGAGGCTCGCGGTGGAAGGCGTGTCCTGCCGACGTCAGCCGCTCGTACGGGCGCCGAACATGGACAGTCCGCGCAGGAGGTCGAGCGCTCGCGCGAGCTGGTAGTCCTCCTCCTCGCCTT
>DASUSF010000425.1:0-7313 GCA_036375275.1 Geminicoccaceae bacterium
CTGCCGGGTGCAGTCCCGCCAGCTCATGCCGCGGCCGCGCCACCTGACCTGGGAGGAGAGCGGCTGCTACGTGCTGACCCACGCGACCGCCTACCGCATGCTGTTCGGCCACGCGCCGCACATGCTGCGGCCGGGCCAGAACGTCCTGGTCTGGGGCGCCGCCGGCGGCCTCGGCTCGATGGCGATCCAGATCATCGCGGCGTCGGGGGCCAACGCCATCGCGGTGATCTCGGACGAGGACAAGCGGGAGTTCGTCGAGTCGCTCGGCGCCCGCGGCGTGATCAACCGCAAGGACTTCGACTGCTGGGGCCCGCTGCCGGACGTCGGCGACACCGCCGGCTACGGCCAGTACATGAAGAAGGTGCGCGAGTTCGGCAAGGCGATCTGGGCGATCACCGGCAAGGGCAACGACGTCGACATCGTCTTCGAGCACCCGGGCGAAGCGACCTTCCCGGTATCCACCTTCGTCGTCAAGCGGGGCGGCATGGTGGTGATCTGCGCCGGCACCACCGGCTACAACCTCACGCTGGACGCACGCTTCCTCTGGATGCGCCAGAAGCGCGTCCAGGGCAGCCACTTCGCCAACCTCAAGCAGGCCAGCGCCGCCAACGACATGGTGGTGACCCGCAAGGTCGACCCCTGCATGTCCGAGGTGTTCGCCTGGGCCGACATCCCGCGCGCCCATGAGAAGATGCTGAAGAACCAGCACAAGCCCGGCAACATGGCGGTCCTGGTTCAGGCGCCCCGCCCCGGCCTGCGGACCCTCGAAGAGGCTGCCGGCGACTGAGCTCGACCGCCCGTCCTCCCCGGCCGGCGTCGCGCCATCCAAGGGGCGTCGGGCGGCAGCGCCGTCCGCCGGGCCATAGATCACCGCCGGAATGGTGAGCCGCCCGCCTCTCCCCGCCTCGCAACGACAGGTTTCTGATCATGGCTTCCACCTCCGCCGCCGCCGCGCCCCTCCGCGCCGCCCCCTCGCCGGTCGATCGGGCCGCCGCGGTCGTCGACGCGTGCCAGGCGCTTCAGGGCGCGGCGATCGAGGCGGTGCGGCAGCGGGTCGCGCCGGCCGGCGAGCTCGATCCCGAGCTGATGATCCGGGACCAGCGCGCGCTCCACGGCCTCGCCTGGCTCGCGACCTACGTCGAAGCGCTCCGCCAGATGCTCGCCTGGGCGGTCCGGCTGGACGCGGCAGGCGGGCTCGGGGAGCTGGAGCGCCTGCTGCTCGAGACCGCGTTCGCCGAGTACCTCGCCCGGATCCGGGGCGGCATCCCGATCAGCCAGGTCGAGCTGGTGCGTCCGGCCGACTTCGGGCTCGGCGCCGCCCAGGTCGACGCGATCCTGGATCCGGTGCCGGCCGGGATCGACGACCCGCGCGAGATCCAGGCGCGCCTCGCGACGCTGATCGAGGACGGTGCCACCGGCGCGTCGGGCTTCGCCAGCGACGATCTGGAGCTGATCGGCGGGCAGATCCGGCGCTTCGTGGACGATCGTGTGGTGCCGGAGGCGCAGCGCTGGCACCTTGAGGATGCGCTGATCCCGCTCGAGGTGATCGAGGCGCTCGCCGGGATGGGCGTGTTCGGGCTCACCCTCCCCGAGGACTGGGGCGGACTCGGGCTCGGCAAGGAGGCGATGTGCGTCGTCACCGAGGAACTCTCGCGCGGCTCGCTCGCGGTCGGCTCGCTCGGCACCCGTTCCGAGATTGCAGCCGAGCTGATCCTCGCCAACGGCACCGACGAGCAGAGGCGCCGCTACCTGCCGCGCATCGCGAGCGGCGAGACCATCCCGACCGCGGTATTCACGGAGCCCGACACCGGGTCCGATCTGGCGTCGCTCAAGACCCGGGCGCGGCGGGACGGGGACGTGTTCCGGATCACGGGCGCCAAGACCTGGATCACGCACGCCGCGCGCGCCGACCTGATGACCGTGCTCTGCCGGACCGACCCGGACGCTCGGGGCTACCGGGGCCTGTCGATCCTCCTCGCCGAGAAGCCGCGGGCGACGGCGGAGGACGATTTTCCGGTCGCCGGCCTGTCCGGTGGCGAGATCCCGGTCCTCGGCTACCGCGGGATGCGTGAGTACACGCTGTCGTTCGACGGCTTCGAGGTGCCCGCGACCGGCCTGCTCGGCGGCGTCGAGGGGCAGGGCTTCAAGCAGCTCATGGCGACCTTCGAGGCGGCCCGCGTCCAGACCGCCGCCCGGGGCCTGGGCGTCGCCCGGAGCGCGCTCGAGCTCGGCCTCCGCTACGCCCTCGAGCGCCGCCAGTTCGGCCGGCCGCTGTTCGCGTTCCCGCGGATCAGCGGCAAGCTGACCTCGATCGCGGCCGAGCTGATGCTGGCCCGGCAGCTGACCCTGTTCGCCGCGCGGCAGAAGGATGCCGGCCGGCGCTGCGATCTGGAGGCGGGCATGGCCAAGCTGCTCGCCGCGCAGGTCGCCTGGAGTGCCGCCGACGCCGCGCTCCAGATCCACGGCGGCAACGGCTACGCGCTCGAGTACCCGATCAGCCGGGTGCTGTGCGACGCGCGCATCCTGAGCATCTTCGAGGGCACGGCGGAGATCCAGGCCCAGGTGATCGCCCGCCGTCTGCTCGGAAACTGAGGCGCTGATCCAACGCAGCCGCGCGCGATGCTTTCATGCGCGCAGGGATGGGACCGAGGCGGGAGCGGTTCCGTCTCCTCGAAGGTCGCTACCGAGGCCGATCCGCAACGAAAAAGGCCGGTCCGCCATGCAGCAGACCGGCCCTCATCGAGGCATTGGCCGAACCGTCAGAGGTCGCGGCTGAAGCCGATCGTGGCGCGCCGGTTCTCCTGGAGAGGCACGCCGTCCTCGGTCTGCACCGCGAGGTCGGTCTCCCCGAGCGCCTCGGTCTCGATGACCCGCGCCGGGATGCCCGCCTTGATCAGCTCGGCGGCGACGTTCTGCGCCCGCCGCTGCGAGAGCTGCATGTTGTACTCGCCGGGGCCGGCGGTGTCGGTGTGACCCTCGACCGTGATGCCCGGCAGCTCGCGGTCCTTGATGTCCGCGATGATCGTGTTGATGGTCGACTCGGCCTCCGGCGTCAGCTCGGCGACATCGAACGGGAAGTACACCACGCCGTCCTCGGGCAAGGGCTCGGGACCGGCCGCCGGCTCGACCTCGACCACCTCCTCGACTTCCTCGACCTCGGCGACCTCGGGGCACTCGTAGGTGCCGCCGTGGGTCACCACGCCGCCGTCGGTTTCGATGACCGGGTCGCCATCCTTGTCGAGGACCGGGTTGCAGAACCTCACCTCCTGCGCGCTGGCGGGCGACGAAGCCCCTGCCCAGACGGCCAGCAGGACGACGGCCGAGGAACAGGTGAAGATCATTCGGAACATGCTTTTGCCCCCTTTCCTGTGGCATCCAAGCAGAGTACGACGTCTCGAGGGGTCGTGACGCCGCGCATCCCTGTCGCAGCTATATCTCCCGATTCTCCAGCCGCCACAACCGCTTCATAAACAGATTTTAAGCTTTGAAGTTCCCCGGTATGATTAAGGTCAAGGATTGTGCTCGCCACGCCACGCGGCACGGCTTCGATCTGAAGGCCGCAGAGCGCCTTCGTTTCAGGAGCCGGGGGACGGGGAGGCCGGGCCGCGGCCCCAAGGTGGGGACACGGGCCGCCCGGGCCGGCGCTCGAGCCGGACGGGCCGCCACGACGTTCGGGGGCTCCGAATGGACTACGAAACCGTCTTTCGCGACGCGGTCGCCGGGATCAGGGCCGAGGGCCGCTACCGGATCTTCGCGGATCTCGCCCGGCGCGCGGGCGCCTTTCCGAGCGCGCGGCAGTACACCGGGCGCGACGAGAGCCGGGAGGTCACGGTCTGGTGCTCCAACGACTACCTCGGCATGGGCCAGAATCCGGCGGTGCTCGAGGCGGCGTGCGAGGCGGTGCGTACGATGGGGTCCGGCGCCGGAGGGACGCGCAACATCTCCGGCACGACCCACCTCCACGTGCTCCTCGAGCAGGAGCTCGCGGATCTCCATCGCCGCCCCGCAGCGCTGCTCTTCACGTCCGGCTACGTCGCCAACGAGGCCGCGCTCTCGACCGTCGGGCGGCTGCTGCCCGGCTGCGTCATCCTGTCGGATGCCAAGAACCATGCGTCGATGATCGCCGGAATCCGGCACGCCGGCTGCGCCAGGAAGATCTTCAGGCACAATGATCTCGGCCACCTCGAGGAGCTTCTGGCGGCCGAGCCGCCGGCGGTCCCGAAGCTGATCGCCTTCGAATCGGTCTACTCGATGGACGGCGACTTCGGCGACATCGAGGGGATCTGCGACCTCGCCGACCGCTACGGCGCGATGACCTACCTGGACGAGGTGCATGCGGTCGGGCTCTACGGCCCGCGCGGCGGCGGCGTCGCCGAGCAGCGGGGCGTGATGGATCGGCTGACCGTGATCCAGGGGACGCTGGCCAAGGCCTACGGCTGCATGGGCGGCTACATCGCCGGCTCGCAGGCCCTGGTCGACGCGATCCGCTCGATCGCTCCCGGCTTCATCTTCACCACCTCGCTGGCCCCGGCGATCGCCGGGGGAGCGCTGGCTTCGGTCCGGCACCTGAAGAAGAGCCAGATCGAGCGCGAGCGTCACCAGGAGCGCGCCCGGACGCTGAAGAGCCGGCTGCGGGCGGCCGGCCTGCCGGTCATGCCGTCGCCGTCGCACATCGTACCGGTGCTGGTCGGCGATGCGGTGGCCTGCAAGCACGCTTCCGACATGCTGCTCGACGACTTCGGGATCTACATCCAGCCGATCAACTACCCGACCGTGCCGCGCGGCACCGAACGTCTCCGGATCACGCCGACGCCGTTCCACGACGATGCGGCGATGGACCGGCTGGTCGATGCGCTCGAGGCGGTCTGGGGGCGCCTCGCGCTGCGACGCGCCGCCTGAGGTCCTCTCGTCCTTCACCCGGCACTCTGAGAGGCCGAGCGCCAGCGCAGGAGCCGGTTCGGCGGGAGCGGACATATCCAGGTAGGCAGCTGATCATTCGGCCGGACCCCTCCGCTTGACTTGACCGGGGCCTTGTGAGGTTGTAGCGGGCGTTCGTCCGCCGATGGCCGGCGACCCTCGGGATGGGCACCCGCTACCGCGCCTGTCGCGAAGATCGGCTCCAAGGGCTCGCGATGCCAGCCGGCGGGCGCGACGGCTGCAAGGGATCAGACGAGCGTGAAGGTCGGGATCTTCGGGACGGGCTTCGTCGCCCGCCACTTCGTGATGGAGATGGAGCACCGCCCGGCGATGGCGCTCGGCAGGGTGCTCACGCGGCGACCGTTCGGCACCTGCACCGACTTCCCGCGCGCGGAAGTGCTCACCCACGACGTCGACGAGGTGATCGAGACCAGCGACGTCATCTTCGAGTGCACCGGCGACGTGGTCCACGCCGCGTCGACCATCGGCCGCGCCCTCGACGCCGGACGCCCGGTGGTCACCCTGAACGCCGAGTTCCACGCGACCATCGGCTCGGCGTTCGTCGAGCGCGGCCTGCTCAGCGAGGCCGAGGGCGACCAGCCCGGGAGCCTGGCGGCGCTCCACCGCGACGCGGTCGCCATGGGCTTCCGGCCGCTGGTCTACGGCAACATGAAGGCCTTCCTCAACCGCAACCCGACGCCCGAGGAGATGCGCTACTGGGCGGCCAAGCAGAACTACTCGCTCGCGATGGTCACCTCGTTCACGGACGGGACCAAGGTGCAGATCGAGCAGTGCCTGGTCGCCAACGGCCTGGAGGCGGGGATCGCTCAGGAGGACCTGCTCGGGCTCGCGACCGGCGACCTCAAGGACGCGGCGCAGCGCCTCGGGCCGGTCGCGGAGGAGCTGGGCCACCCGATCAGCGAGTACATCGTCGACATCGGCCTGCAGCACGGCGTCTTCGTGGTCGCCAGCCACGACGACCGTCAGGCGCTGGCGCTCCGCAACCTGAAGATGGGCGAGGGCCCGTACTACGTGCTGATCCGGGACTACTGCCTCGTGCACCTCGAGGTGTTCAAGACCATCGAGCAGGTGATGCGCGACCGGGTCCCGCTGCTCAACAACTCGGTCATGCCGCGGGTCAGCGTCGCCAGCATCGCCAAGCGGGCGCTCGCACCGGGCGAGACCATCGAGCGCGGCAGCGGCAGCTTCGACCTCCGCGGGTCGTGCGTGAACATCGTCGACCGGCCGGGGCACGTCCCGATCTGTCTCGCCAACGACCTCAGGGTGCGGCGCCGGGTCGAGCCGGAGCAGGTGCTGACGATGGACGACGTCGAGCTGCCCGAGAGCGAGGCGCTCGCCGCGTGGCGGGGCATCGAGCGGCGGGTCCTGGACGCGGCCGCGGCCTGAGCCCGCCGCCCCCTCGCACGAAGAGTGACTTCATGGACGTCCGCGCGACCGCGATCCCCGAGGTCAAGGTCATCAGGCCGGCCCGGTTCGGCGATCACCGGGGCTTCTTCTCCGAGGTCTACAACAAGCGGGCGCTGGCCGAAGCGGGAATCGACCTCGACTTCGTCCAGGACAACCAGTCGCGCTCGGCCAGCCCGGGCACGCTGCGGGGTCTGCACTTCCAGGGCCCGCCGGCGAGCCAGGCCAAGCTGCTCCGCGTGCTCCGCGGCGCCGTGGTCGACGTCGCGGTCGACTGCCGGGTGGGCTCGCCGACCTACGGCCGACACGTGATGGTGGAGCTGACCGCCGAGTCCGGCGAGCAGGTCCTCTGCCCCCACGGCTTCGCCCATGCCGTGATGACCATGGCGCCGGACAGCGAGATCACCTACAAGGTCGACGCCTACTGGGCGCCGGATCTCGAGGGCGGCCTCCGCTTCGACGACCCCGATCTGGCGATCTCCTGGCCGCTGCCGGTCGACCAGATCGTCGTCTCGGACAAGGACCGGCGCTGGCCGCCGTTCCGGGAGCTCGGGCCGATCTTCACCTATCGTTGAGCCTCCTCATCAGGACCGTGAATCATGGAACGCGTGCTCGTCACCGGCGCCGGCGGCTATATCGGCACCACCCTCGTCCCTATGCTGCTGGAGCAGGGCTACCGCGTGCGGGCGGTGGACCGCTTCTTCTTCGGCCGGGACCTCCTCCCCGACCACCCCGAGCTGGAGCGGGTGCAGGCCGACAGCCGGCGGCTCGAGCGCGAGGTGCTGGACGGCGTCGACCACGTGATCGACCTGGTCGCGATCTCGAACGACCCGAGCGGCGAGCTGTTTCAGGCCGCCACCTACCAGATCAACCACGAGTCGCGGGTCACCACGGCGCGGCGCGCCAAGGAGGCCGGCGTCAAGCGCTACATCCTCCCCTCCTCCTGCAGCATCTACGGCTTCCAGGACCCG
>DASUSF010000426.1:0-7283 GCA_036375275.1 Geminicoccaceae bacterium
ATCGGGATCCGCTCTAGACGGCGCGCGCGGTGAGGCCGCCGTCGACCGGCAGGCACACCGCGGTGATGTACTGCGCCTCGTCGCTGGCCAGGAATACGGCGGCGTTGGCGACGTCCCAGGCGGTGCCCATGCGCCCCGTCGGGCAGGCGGCGTGGCGCGCCTCCACCATCTCCGCGACGGAGCCGTAGGCGCCGCTGATCTGCTGGTAGATGAGCGGCGTGTCCATCAGCCCCGGGCAGATCGCGTTCACCCGGATGCCCCGCCTGGCATACTGCAGCGCGAGGCCGACGGTCAGCTGGTTGACCCCGCCCTTGCTCGCATAATAGCTCGCGAAGTCGTAGCCGACGTAGCGCAGCCCCGCGACCGACGAGATGTTGACGACCGCGCCCCTGCCCTGCTCCAGCATGACCGGAAGGACGTGCTTGCAGGCGAGGAAGACGCCCTTGAGGTTGAGGTCGAGCTCGCGCTGCCAGTCCTCCTCCGAGAGCTCCACCGGGCCGCCCATCGCGGCATGGCCGACGTTGTTGTGCAGGACGTCGATCCGCCCGAACGCGCCGAGGGTCGCCTCGACCGCGGCCCCGACGCTGTCGCTCCGGGTGACGTCGGCCGCGAGCGCCAGGGCCTCGCCACTCTCGTCGCGGATGATCCGGGCGGTCTCCCCGGCAGCCTCGAGGTCGATGTCGACGCAGGCGACGCGCGCGCCGGCCCGGGCGTAGGCGACCGCCGACGCCTTGCCGTTGCCCCACCCGGGGCCGCTCGACCCGGCGCCGAAGACGAGCGCGATCCGGTCCTCGAGACGGCGCGTCATGCCGGCGCTCTTGTCCTGGTCATCATGCTCCATTGGCCGGCCCGCCGAACGTCCGTTCCCGCGCCCGGACCAGCGCCGCGACCGTGGCGTTGACCGGGGCGGCCAGGCCGACCTCGGCCGCGACCCTCGGCACGGCGCCGTTGATGATGTCGATCTCGGAGCGCCGCTTCGCCATGTGGTCGAGCAGCATCGACGGGCGGGCGCCCGGGATCCTGTCGCCGAACGCGCGCACGTAGGCGACCGGGTCCTCGATCTCGACCGCGATGCCCTTGGCGCGCGCCACCGCGAAGGCCTCGCGCGCGCAGGTCGCCGAGACCTCCGACGCATCCGGGTCGGCCATGACCTCGCCGACCGTCATGCCGGTGAGCGTGCAGGGGCCGCTGTAGGCGACGTTGCAGATGAACTTCTCCCAGACCATCCTGTGGATGTCCGGGAACAGGAGGACCTTGAAGCCCGCCTGCTCCCAGACCTCGCCGACCCGTTCCAGGCGCGGCGTGATCCCGCCTGCGTGCTCGCCGAGGCGGACGAACTCCCAGCCGTTGTGATGGACGTGGCCGGGGGCGCGGATCGAGGCGCCGAAGCCGCCGACGACGCCGACCAGAAGGGCTTCGGGGCCGACGATCCCGGCCACCCGGTCGGCCGAGCCGAGGCCGTTCTGGATGGTCAGGACCACCCCGTCCTCGGCCAGGATCCCGCGTGCCGACCGGGCCGCCGTTTCGACCCCGTCGGCCTTGGTCGCGATGATCACGAGATCGGCCGGCCCGGCCGCGCGCGGATCGGTGGTCGCCTGCAGCCGCGCCACCCGCTCGCCGCTCGCCCCCGAGACCCGGAGGCCGTGGGCGCGGATCGCGTCCACGTGCTCGCGCCAGACGTCGACCGCCCAGACGTCCAGGCCGGCGTCGGCCATCAGCCCCGCGTAGACCGAGCCCATGGCCCCGACGCCGATGATCGCGATGCGCACGCTGCCTCCCTCCCCGCTCCCGGACGACCGCCCGCCGTCCTGCCCCTCAGGCATACGCGAGCGGCAGCGCGGTGGTCGACTTGATCTCCTCCATGGCGAAGCTCGAGCTCACGTCGAACAGATCGACGGTCGAAATCAGCCGCTTGTAGAAGGCATCGTAGGCCGCCATGTCCGGCACCACCACCTTCAGCAGGTAGTCCACCTCGCCGCTCATCCGGTAGAAGCCGATCACCTCGGGGATCTGCTCGACCGCGCGCTTGAAGGTCTCCAGCCAGTCGAGGGCGTGCCGATTGGTGCGGATGAAGACGAACACGGTCAGGCCGACGTTGAGCTTCCGGCTGTCGAGGAGGGCGACCCGGCCCCGGATCACCTTGGTCTCCTCGAGCTTCTGGATCCGGCGCCAGCAGGGCGTCGAGGACAGGCCCACCCGGCGCGCGATCTCGGCGACCGGCATGGTGGCGTCCTCCTGCAGGCAGGCGAGGATGCGCCGGTCGGTCTCGTCCATCGGAACCTCCGCAGAAAATCATGCTCGTCAACGGCGTCGTACGCCGACCTTCGTTCTACTGATTTCGTCCTTTCCGCCGTCCTGAGCAAGATTTTTCTCTTTCGGGCCTGATCAGGTCATTGCGCCCGACGGCCTCGGCCGGCTACCGCTGATCCACCCGAACGGCGGCAGGCGCGAAGACATGACCAGGTCCCCTCTCCCGAGCGCGTCCGCTCGGCCCGGCGCCGGGCCGCCCCGATGATCCCGATCATCCTCGACGGCGCGCACCTGCCGATCGCCCTGGTCGGCCGGAGCGAGGTGGCGGAGCGCCGCCTCGCGTGGCTCCTCGAGGGCGGCGCGGCGGACCTCGCGGTCTACAGCGACCGCCCGTCGTCGGCCCTCGCCGCCCTGGCGGGCGCGCGGCTGCGGGCGCACCTCCCGGTCCCCGGGGAGATCGCGAGCGTCCGGCTGCTCTGGATCGCCGATCTGCCGCTCGCGGAGGCGCGGGCGATGGCGTCCGCGGCGCGGCGGGCCGGGGTCCTGGTCAACGTCGAGGACGTGCTGCCGGCGTGCGACTTCCACAACCCCTCGCTGGTGCGCCGGGGCGACCTCCTGCTCACGGTGTCGACCGGCGGCAAGAGCCCCGGCCTCGCCGCCCGCATCCGGCAGCGCCTCGAAGCCCAGTTCGGCGCGGAGTGGGGGGACCGGCTCGAGAGGCTGGCGGCGAAGCGCAGCGCCTGGCGGCGGCGCCCACGGCGGCTGGACGAGCTGGCCCGGCTGACCGACGCCACCATCGACCGGCGCGGCTGGCTGGCCGGGGAGCGGCTCGCGTGAGCGCCGGCCTGCTCGATCACCTGCCGGACCTGGAGCGCGCCTTCGGCCATCTCGACGGCCTCGCCCTCCTGCGCGCGGTGCTGCGCGAGGGGCCGCTCGCCGGCCGGACCGCGCTGGTCTCCTCCTTCGGCGCCGAGAGCATCGTGCTCCTCGACATGGTCGCGACCATCGAGCCCGCGACGCCGGTCCTGTTCCTCGACACCGGCAAGCTGTTCGAGGTGACCCGCCAGTACCGCGAGCGGGTGACCGACCTGCTCGGCCTCAGGGACGTGCGCGTGCTCCGGCCCGACCCGGCGGCGCTCCGCCGTGCGGACCCGGGGAGCGACCTCTGGCGGCGCGCGCCGGACGACTGCTGCGAGCTGCGCAAGACCGCCCCGCTGGAGCGCGGCCTCGAGGGGTTCGCCGCCTGGATCACCGGCCGCAAGCGCTTCCAGGGCGGGCTCCGCGAGGCGCTGCCGCGGATCGAGGCCGACGGCGCGAGCGGGCGGATCAAGCTGAACCCGCTCGCCATGTGGTCGGGCGAGGACCTCGAGCACTACCGCCGGCTGCGCGACCTCCCGGCCCATCCCCTGGTCGAGCGCGGCTACCGCTCGATCGGCTGCCGCCCCTGCACCCGCCCGACCGCCCCGGACGAGCCGGCCCGCGCCGGCCGGTGGTGGGGCCTGGACAAGACCGAGTGCGGCATTCACCGGCCGCCGCGATGAACGCCTCCGCGCGGGTGCTCCTGCCGGAATTCACGCCCGGATCGGTGTGGCTGGTCGGCGCGGGGCCGGGCGATCCCGGCCTCCTCACGCTCCAGGCGCTCGGCGCGCTCGAGCAGGCGGACGTGATCCTGCACGACGCCCTGATCGAGCCGGCGGTGCTGGCCCTCGCCGGGCCGGCGGCGCGGCTGGAGCCGGTGGGCAAGCGTGCCGGGCGGGCGAGCCCGAAGCAGATCAGGATCAACCAGCGCCTGATCGAGCGCGCCCGCGCCGGGCTGCGCGTGGTCCGGCTCAAGGGCGGCGATCCCTTCGTGTTCGGGCGCGGCGGCGAGGAAGCGCTCGCGCTCGCCGCCGCCGGCATCCCGTTCCGGGTGGTGCCGGGCGTCACGGCGGGCACCGCCGCGGCCGCGGCGGCCGGCATTCCGGTGACCCATCGCGGCATCGCCCAGGCGGTGACCTTCGTCACCGGTCACGGCGCCGCCGGCCATCCGCCCGCGAGCGTCGACTGGCAGGCGCTTGCCCATGCCTCGCCAACCCTCGTCCTGTTCATGGCGCTCCGGCGGATCGACCGGATCGCGGCGGAACTGCTCGGCGCCGGCCGCGCGATCGACGAGCCGGTGGCGCTGATCGCCGAGGCGACCACGAGCCGTCAGACGACCACCATCACCACGCTCGGGAGCGCCGCCGATGCGGCGGGCGCCCTCCCGGCCGACCGCCCGACCCTGATCGTGATCGGGCCGACCGTCGCCCTCCACCGTCTGCTTGCCGGCCACCAGGAGATCGGCCCCTCGACCGTTCCGGCGCCGCTCCCGGCCGCACCCGCTCAAGCCGCAGGATCCTGAGCCATGTCGCTTCCCGCCCGCCCTCTCCTGCCCGAGACCGCGCCCTTCGCGAGCGAGCAGATCGGCCTCCTGAACCGGGTCATGGCCGAGACCTCGCTCGAGCAGCGGAGCTGGCTCTCGGGATTCCTCGCCGGCTACGCCGCGGCGACCGCGCCGGCCGCCCTGCAGCCGGCGTCGGCCCCCGCCCAGCGGCCCCTCACCATCCTGTTCCTGACCGAGAGCGGCAATGCCGAGGGCATCGCGGCCGACGCCAGGAAGGCCGCGGCCCGGAGCGGGTTCAAGGGCAGGCTCGTGGACGCCGCCGAGGTCACGCCGGCGGATCTGGCGGCCGTGGAGAGCCTGCTGGTGATCGCCAGCACCTGGGGCGAAGGCGATCCGCCGGAGCGGGCGGTCCCTTTCTATCGGGCGCTGATGGCCGGCGACGCGCCGCGCCTCGAGGGCCTGCACTACGCCGTCCTGGCGCTCGGCGACACGTCGTACGTCAACTTCTGCGAGACCGGGAAGCGGATCGACGCCCGGCTCGAGGAGCTGGGCGCGAAGCGGACGGCGGAGCGGATCGACTGCGACCTCGACTTCGAGGAGCCGGCCACGACCTGGGTCGCAAGCGCGCTCAAGCGCCTGGACGAGCTCGTGCCACGGCCAGCCGGCGACGGCGCCGACGTGATCCACGTCGACTTCCAGGGCGCTCCAGTTGCGAGCACTTGGTCGAAGAGCAACCCGTTCGCCGCCGAGATCCAGGAGCACGTCAACCTGAACGGCAGCCGCTCGGACAAGGAGACCATCCACCTCGAGCTGTCGCTCGCCGGCTCCGGCCTGACCTTCGAGCCGGGGGATTCGATCGGGATCGTCCCCGAGAACGATCCGGCCATGGTGGCGGCGGTGCTCGAGGCGGCCCGGCTCGACGGCGATGCGGTCTTCGGCGCGGCCAGCATCGCCACCGCGCTGGCCCGCGACTTCGACATCACGTCCCTCACCCGGACCGTGGTCGAGGCGTACGCCCGGCTCACCGGCGACGGCGAGCTCGAGGCGCTGGTGGCGGGTCAGGATCTCGCCGCCTACCTCGCCGGCCGGCAGATCGTGGACCTGCTCGCCGACTACCCGAACACGCTGAGCGCCGAGCAGCTGGCGGGGATCCTCCGGAAGCTGCCGCCGCGCCTCTACTCGGTCGCGTCCAGCCTGAAAGCGCACCCCGACGAGGCGCATCTTCTGGTCGGCCGGGTGCGCTACGAGAGCCTCGGCCGCGAGCGGCACGGGGTCGCCTCCGCGCACGTCGCGGACCGTCTCCGGACCGGCGACCGGGTGGGGATCTACGTCAAGCCGAACAAGTACTTCCGCCTGCCGGCCGATCCGGACCGGGCGGTGATCATGATCGGGCCGGGCACCGGCGTCGCCCCCTTCCGCGCCTTCCTCCAGGAGCGGCAGGCGGTGGGGGCGAAGGGGCGCACCTGGCTGTTCTTCGGCGACCGGCGCTACAGCCACGACTTCCTCTACCAGCTCGACTGGCAGGAGATGAAGGCGGACGGCGCCCTCTCCCGGATCGACGTCGCCTTCTCGCGCGACCAGCCGGAGAAGGTCTACGTCCAGCACCGGATGTGGCAGCGCCGGGCCGAGCTGTTCGCGTGGCTCGAGGACGGCGCCCACCTCTACGTCTGCGGCGACGAGAAGGCCATGGCGAAGGACGTCGACGCGACGCTCCGGCGGATCGTGATCGACGCCGGCGGTCGCAGCGACGACCAGGCCGAGGCGTACGTCGCCGACCTCAAGCGCGCCGGCCGCTACCAGCGCGACGTCTACTGAGCACAGCCAGGACCGGAATGACGATGACGCGTTCCAAGAACGAGGAGCTCAAGGAGCGGAGCCGGCACCTGCGCGGCACCATCCAGGACGGGCTCGACGAGGTGATCACCGGCGGCATCGCCGAGGACGACACCCAGCTCACCAAGTTCCACGGCACCTACCAGCAGGACGACCGGGACCTCCGCCCCGAGCGCCGAAGGAAGCGGCTGGAGAAGGCGTTCCAGTTCATGGTCCGGGTGCGGGTCCCGGGCGGGGTGGTGACGCCGGAGCAGTGGCTGGCGCTGAACCGGATCGCCGACGACTACGCCAACGGCACCCTCCGCCTCACCACGCGCCAGGCCTTCCAGTTCCACGGCGTGATCAAGTTCAACCTCAAGCGCACCATGCAGGCCATCCACGATGCGCTGATGGACACCATCGCCGCCTGCGGCGACGTCAACCGGAACGTCATGGCGAGCGCCAACCCGCACCTCTCCGGGGCGCACGAGGCGGCGGTCGGGCTCGCCCGCGCGATCAGCGGCCACCTGACGCCGCGCACGCGCGCCTATCACGAGATCTGGCTGGACGGCGAGAAGCTGGTCGACACCTCGGACGGTGCCGAGATCGAGCCGATCTACGGCCCGACCTACCTGCCGCGGAAGTTCAAGATCGCGGTCGCGGTGCCGCCGGTGAACGACGTCGACGTGCTCGCCCAGGATCTCGGCTTCGTCGGCATCAGGGACGAGGCGGGCGAGGTCGTCGGCTACGACGTCGTGGTCGGGGGCGGCATGGGCATGACCCACGGCGAAGTCGAGACCTACCCGCGCGCCGCCTCGGTCATGGGCTTCTGCACCCCGGCGCAGGCGGTCGACGTCGC
>DASUSF010000427.1:0-7134 GCA_036375275.1 Geminicoccaceae bacterium
AAGCCGATCTCGCCGAGCTGAGCGCGGACCCAGTCGGCGGCGCCCCGGGTCGCCTCGCGGAAGGCGGGGTCGGTCCCGATGCTGGCGAACCGGAGGAAGTGCTTCCAGCGCTCGATCGACCCGCTCCGGTCGCGGTCGAGCGCCGCCAGGACCGCCTGCACACGCTCCGCCATCCCATCTCCCATCAGGTTCGCGGCCCTCATCCGGTTCGCGGGCCCCGGGTCTAGCACATCGGGGACCCGTCCTGGAACCGCGGGCACGTTCCGGTGCGAAGTGCGTTCTCGCAGGTGGCAGCGCCGCTCCCGGCAGCGGTCGGTCCGGCGGGAGACGCGACTCGATTCCGACCGCCTGCGGCACTAAGTAGGAGGGCGACGGAGGAACCTCGACATGTATCCGAAGCACGCCAAGTTCCACATCGGCCAGATCGTCCGCCACCGGAAGTACCCCTTCCGCGGCGTGATCTTCGACGTCGATCCGGAGTTCGACAACACCGAGGAGTGGTACCAGGCGATCCCGGCGGGGAGCCGGCCGCGCAAGGACCAGCCCTTCTACCACCTGCTGGCGGAGAACGACGAGGCCTACTACGTGGCCTACGTCTCCGAGCAGAACCTGGTGCTCGACGACACCGGCGACCCGGTCGGTCACCCGCAGGTCGCGGAGCTGTTCGGCGATCTGCAGGGCAGCCGCTACACCGCGCAGCGGGTCACGCCGGTGCACTAAGGCGCCGCGCCGGCGGGGCGGCCCGGCGGCCCCAAGGCAGATCGGGCCCGGAGGCGACGGCTTTCGGGCCCGACTGCTGCCGGCGCGGGAGGAACACCCCGCTTGACGAGACACCGCAACCTGCAAGGATCGAGGGCCGCGTTCGCCACGAGCGCTCAGCCAAGGGAGAGCGGACCCATGCCGTATGCGGTGATCACGCGCGACAAGCCGAATCGCCTGGAGCTTCGCAACGAGGTGCGCGCCGAGCACCTGGCGTTTCTCGAGGCCAACCAGGACAAGCTGCTCGCGGCCGGGGCGATGACCGACGACGACGGCCAGGGCGGCTACGGCGGCGTGATCATCGTCGACACCGAGGACCGGGAGGAGGCCTGGCGGTTCATCCAGAACGACCCGTTCACCCGCCACGGCCTGTTCTCGAGCATCGAAGTGGTGCGCTGGCGCAAGGCGTTCTTCGACCGGCAGCGGATGATCTGAACAGCTGAACGACGCCGGCCGGGTGCCGGCTGCCACGACCGATCCCGAGGGAGCTCGAAGTGATCGTCGACTGCCACGTCAACATCTGGGAGGAGCGGCATCTGACGCCGCTGTTCGAGGAGCAGCTGGGCCGGATCCGCCCCGGCGGCATCGGGCTGAAGGCCGACGCGCTCACCCTCGCCGAGGCGATGCAGGGGGTCGACAAGGCGATCGTCTTCGCGCTCCGCTACGGCGATTCCGCCGGGATCGAGAGCGACGACACCACCACCGCCGGCTGCGTCGAGCTGTTCCCGGACAAGTTCGTGGGCTTCGCATACTCGGACCCGCGGCGCCCGGACTGCATCGACCTCCTCAGCCACGCCCACACCGAGCTCGGCCTCAGGGGGGTCAAGTACGGCCCGATCTACAACGGCGTGCCGCTCGACGACCCGCGCATGACGCCGATCTACGACTACTGCGTCGAGAACGACCTGCCCCTGACGATGCACATGGGCACGACCTTCGCGCGCAACGCGCCGGTCGAGCTCGGACGCCCGATCCACGTCGAGCCGGTCGCGATGCGCTACCCCGACCTCAAGATGGTCCTCGCCCACATGGGGCATCCCTGGCACGAGGAGGCGATCGTCATCGCGCGCAAGCAGCCGAACGTCTACCTCGAGCTGGCGGCGATCCACTACCGGCCCTGGCAGTTCTACAACACGATGATCACCGCCCAGGAATACCTGGTCACGGACAAGGTCTTCTTCGGCACCGACTTCCCGTTCTCGACCGTAGAGGAGTCGCTGGCGGGGCTCCGCGCGGTCAATCAGGTGGTCGAGGGCACCCGGATGCCCCGGGTGTCCGACGAGGTGATCGAGGGCATCATTCACAGCAACCCCTTCGAGCACTGGTGGCACGGCGGCCCGCCGGCCTGATCGACCCGGCGCGGCGCCGCATCAGCCAATGATCCGCCGGGAGGAGACGATGTGGCCGCGACGTGATCTTCTGGACCTGCTCGGGATCGACGTCCCGGTCATCCAGGCGCCGATGGCGGGCTTCTCGACCCCGGAACTCGCGGCGGCGGTCGCCAACGCCGGCGGCCTCGGGTCGATCGGCTGCGCCCAGATGACGCCGCTCAAGCTCGAGGAGACGATCGAGGCGACCCGCGGGCGCACCAACCGCCCGGTGAGCTTCAACTTCCTCCTGTTCGAGGCGCCTCGCCCCGACCCGGAGCGGGCGGCGCGGATGCAGGCGGCGCTTGCGCCGATCTTCGACGAGCTCGACCTCGGCCCGGTCCCCGAGCCCGGCCTGACCATGCCGGTGTTCGGACCGGCCCAGCTCGAGGTGCTGATCGAGCGGCGGCCGCCGGTCGTGAGCTTCCACCTCGGCCTGCCGACGGCAGACGTCATCGACCGGCTCAAGGAGGCGGGGATCAAGCTCCTCTTGAGCGCGACCACGGTCGCCGAGGCGCGCGCCGCCCAGGCCGCCGGCGCCGACGCGGTGGTGGCTCAGGGCATGGAGGCGGGCGGCCATCGCGGCTGCTTCGATCCTGACGACGATGCCGCCATCGGCACCATGGCTCTCGTGCCGCAGGTGGTCGATGCCGTCGGTGTGCCGGTGGTCGCGGCCGGCGGCATCGCCGACGGACGCGGGCTCGCCGCCGCATTCGCCCTCGGCGCCAGCGGGGCGCAGATCGGCACCGCCTTCCTCGGCTGTCCGGAGGCGGCGACCAGCGCGGCGCACCGGCGCCGGCTCGACATGGCGAGTGACGTCGAGACCCGGATCACCCGGCTGATCTCGGGACGGCCGGCGCGGGCGCTCCGCAATCGCCTGCTCGACGAGCTCCGAGGGCGCGAGAGCGACGCCGTCGCCTACCCGACCCAGCTCGCCCTGACCGCGCCGCTCCGCCAGCGGAGCACCGAGCAGGGCGACGACGCCTTCGCCTCGCTCTGGGCGGGGCAGGCGGCACCGCTCGCCCGCCCGATGCCGGCGGCGGCGCTGGTCGACGCCCTGGTGCGCGACGCGCGACGGATCCTCGGCTGACCGCGCGCGCTTCACAAAGCGTCCCGGATCGTCGATACCTCCCCGCCGCAAGCCTGGAGGACGCCTCATGCATCACGTCACCGCGCACGGCGCGCGCATCCCGGCGCTCGGCCTCGGCACCTTCCGCCTGACCGGCGAGGTCTGCTCGGCCATGGTCGGCCACGCGCTGGAGGTCGGCTACCGCCACATCGACACGGCGCAGATGTACGGCAACGAGCGCGAGGTCGGCCATGGAATCGCCGCCTCCCCGGCGCCGCGCGACGAGATCTGGCTGACCACCAAGATCTGGCCGGACCAGTTCGAGCCGGACGACCTGCGCCGGGCGGCCGAGGAGAGCATGCGGCGGCTCGGCACTGAGCCCGATCTCCTCCTGCTCCACTGGCCGAGCCGGAGTGTGCCGCTCGCGGGCACCATCCGCGCCCTGAACCAGGTCAGGCGCGATCGCATGACCCGGCACATCGGCATCAGCAACTTCACCACGCGGCTGATCGAGCAGGCGTGGTCGCTGACCGAGGAGCCGCTGGTGGCGGACCAGGTCGAGTACCATCCCTACCTCGACCAGGCGGCGGTGCTGGAGGCGGCCCGGACGCGCGGGATGGCGCTCATCGCCTACTCGCCGATCGCTCAGGGCAAGGTGTTCAGGGAGCCGGCCCTCCAGAGGATCGGCCAGCGCCACGGCAAGACGCCCGGACAGGTGGCGCTCCGCTGGCTGCTGCAGCAGGACGGGGTGGCGGCGATCCCCCGTTCGAGCCGCCCCGCCAACGTCGCCGCCAACTTCCAGGTCTTCGACTTCGAGCTCTCCGGGCCGGAGATGAGCGAGGTCGGGGGCCTCGGCAGCCGGAGCGGCCGGCTGGTCGATCCGGCCGGCGTCGCCCCCGACTGGGACTAGAGCAATTTCCGATGAGGCAGAAGTACATCGGACCACGACGTCCTTCCGCTCGTCGGAAGACAATTGCTCTACTCAAACAGATCAGAGCGGATTCACCTGATCGGGACCGCTGGCAAGGCGGTCCCGTCATATCAGGATCCGGTCTAGCCGATCGCGGCGTTCACGTGCCGAAGCGCTCCCGCAGCGCCTCGAAGCCGCCCGTGTAGACGCCGGTCAGCGCCTCGACCATGGCGTCCCGGTCGGCCGGGTCGGCCTCGAAGCTCGAGGACCATTCGGCATAGGTGGCGCCGCTCATGGTCACCGGGCGCAGCCGCAGCGTGCTGACGTAGTCCTCGATCGGCAGCGGGGACTCGAGGATCGTGTACGTGCAGGTGTGCTCGAGATCGGAGAGCGTCAGCAGCCGCTCGCGGATGTCGCCGCCATCCTTGAGGCGGAAGCTGCGCACGCCGCCGACCGCCTCGCCGGAGCGGCCGTCCTCGATCCGGCTGTCGGCGAAGGCGGGGTGCCAGTCGGGCAGCCCGTTGAAGTCGCGGATCGCGGCCCAGACCCGCTCGACCGGCGCCTGGATCACGGCGCTCACGAAGACCTTCGGCATTGCTGGTCCCTCCCTTGTTGGCGGGCGTTCCGCCGCCCGCGTCCTTTCAGAAGACGGGCCCCCGGTTCTAGAAGACCGGCCCGAGCGGCAGTGCGTAGGTCAGAAAGAGCTCCTCGGCACCGGGGTTCGCCTCGTAGATGTCGCCGTTGGAGATGTGCCCGATCTTGAGCCCGACCTGGTGGCCGTTGGCCAGCTGCCAGGCGATCGCCAGCGATTCTCGGAACTGCAACACGCCGCCGAGGTCCTCGCCGCTGCCCTCGTGGTAGCCGCCGACGGCGAGCATGGGGATCACCCGGACCGACCCGATGCCGGCTTCGAGGTACAGGCCGAAGTAGCCGTAGAGCCCGCCCTCGACGTTCGCGATCAGGCCCAGCGCCGGCCCGATGGCCCAGAGCTTGCGGCCGAACCGGTACTCGACCGTGGCGGCAGCGTCCGGGTCGTCGTCGAACGGCTCGAAGGCGCCGAGCCCGACCTCCAGCCGGTCCACCGCGCTGCCCTGGAGCTCGACCGGCCCCAGCCTGAGCGCCGGCTCGCCGGAGGCCGCCGCGCCGCCTCCCGTCCCGCCGAGACAGACCATGGCAAGGGCGAGACAGATCAGACCGGCCTGCCGGCATCGCTTCATCGGCGCTCGCTCCCCGGATCGCGACTCGGCGGGCGGCGCCGCTGCCACCTGCCCCCGCTTCGCGCAAATCTACACCATCCGGAGAGCCTTGGTTCAAGATGCTGATCGGCCGCACCCGGCCCGGGCGTGGTCAGCCCGCCAGCTCCACGATCTTGCGCTCGAGCGTCGAGATCAGCTCCTCGGCTCCGCCCGAGCGGAGCACGGCCGCGAACTCGGCACGCTGGCGGGCGAGCTCGCTGAACTTGGAGTCCAGGAACACGTCGATGATCCGCCAGTCCCCCTCGCTCTCGCGCAGCAGGTAGTCGAGCCCGACCGGCGGCTCGTCGGGCCGGACGATGCGGCTCTTCACCAGGACCGCGTCGCGCGGCCCCGCCTCGCTGCCGAGGACCTCGAAGCGCTCGCCGTCGTAGCCGTCGAACCTGGCGGCGAAGTTCGCGATGCTCATCTCCCTGAACAGGGCCTCGATGGCGCCCCGCCGCTCGGGCGCGATCTCCCGCCAGCCTGGCCCGACGGCGAGCCGGGTCATGGCCGGGAAGGCGAACGTCTCCTCCAGCACCGGCGCCAGCCGCTCGAAGCGGTCCTGGTAGTCGAGCCCCTGAGAGGCCGCCCGCATGGTCGCGAGCAGGGCCTCGTTCAGGCGCCCGATCACCTGCTCCGGACTCTCGCCCGCCGCCTCGCCGGCGCCCGCGAGGCCGAGCGCGAGCACGAGCAGGGCGGCGAGGCGCTTGATCATCGTGGTCGGCTTGTGGTCTGGTCCCACCGCTCGTCTCCGTCAGGTCGGCGCATCCTTGGCCCCTGCATACCGCTGCCTTCACCCTATCCGAAGCGCATGAACCGCGCATGAGCGATCCCGCAGCGACCTGGCTCGCCGGCGCCACCGCGCGCTTGATCGCGCACGCGCGCCCGGTCGTCGCGGGCTTCGTCCTGCTGGCGGTGCTCGCCGCCGTCTATGCCACGCTCACCTTCCGGATCGACACCAGCACGACCGACATGATCGCGGCCGACGTCGCCTTCCGCCGGAACGCGATCGCGTTCGAGCAGGCCTTTCCCCGCTTCGACGAGCCGCTGGTCGCGGTGATCGAGGCCCCGACGCCCGAGCAGGCCGAGGCTGCGGCGGGCGCGCTCGCGGGTCATCTGCGCGCCTCGGACCTGTTCGAGGGCGTCGAGTACCTGCCGGACCACCCCTTCTTCAAGCGGAACGGGCTGCTCTTTCTCGGGGTCGACGAGCTGGAACGGGTCGCCGAGCGACTCGCCGCCGCCCAGCCTCTTCTCGCGGTGCTTGCCGAGCGCCCGACCCTCGAGGGCCTCGCGGCGTTCGTCGAGCTGGCGCTCCTCGAGGGAACGGGCGCTGCGCCGCCCGACGCCGAGCTGTCGGCCCTTCTGGCTGCGATGGCGCGGACCGTCGAAGCGGTGAACGAGGGGCGTCCGGCCGTCCTGTCCTGGCGTCGTGCGCTCGCGGCGGAGCCGGCCGATGGGCCGGTGCGCGAGATCGTGCTCGCCCAGCCGCGTCTCGACAACGCCACCTTCACGCCGGCGGACGACGCGATCGCGGCTGTGCGCAGGGCGGCTCTCGAGGTCGGGATCGAGCCGTCCGCGGGGCTCGGGCTTCGCCTGACAGGGGATGCGGTGCTCCAGCAGGAGGAGCTCAGGAGCGTGCGCAGCAACGCGCTCCTCGCCGGCACGCTCACCACGCTCGGGGTCGCCCTGCTCCTGGTGATCGGGATCCGCTCCTGGCGGCTGATCGCGGCGACCCTGCTCACCCTCGGCGTCGGCCTCGTCCTGACCGCGGCCGGCGCGCTGCTCCTGGTCGGC
>DASUSF010000428.1:0-3343 GCA_036375275.1 Geminicoccaceae bacterium
AGGGCGGCGGAGCGCGGCTTCGGCGTGGTCTCGCTCCCCGACTACCTCGGCACCACCTCGCGCCGCCTGGTCCGGGTGCTGCCCAACCTGGAGGGCCCCACCTTCGACGCCTACTTCGTGTACCCCGAGGAACTCCGCGCCTCGAAGCGGGTCGGTGTGTTCCGGGACTTCCTGCTCCGGAAGGTGGCCGCGCAGCCGGTGTGGTAAACCGGCAACACTTACCGCACATGCATAGCTGACATGCGCGTCGGGGGTAGCCGGACCGGGTCCGGATGATTAGATTGTGCATTGCAGCAACGGCGGACCTGGTCTTCCGGAGCTGCAGCGAGCGGACCGTCTTTCCCTGAGTCGATCCGTTCGTGCTTCGGGCCTCGGCCTGAAGCTTGAGAACCTCACGGTTCTCACGTCTCCCAGACGTTAAGCCTCCCTGATTGACTCGGCCGGATCCCTCGGGATCCGGCCTCTTTTTCTAAATTGTCAATGACTTGACCTTCTTATGCCGGCGGCGGAGGGAGGTCAAGAGTGCAAAGCATTAAATCTGCGACAACCGGCCTCGGCGGCGCTCTTGCTGCCCTCTGGAAGATCTCGCCGTAAGCACTCGCCCGCGTTCCGCGAACCGGATGCGCATTCACATGAACAGGCGCTCATCGGTCAGCCCGGCGTAGAGGTCGGCGACGTGCTCGCCGTAGCCGTTGTAGAGGACCGTCGGCACCTTCTGATCGGAGCCGAGCGGCTGCTCCATCGCCTGGCTCCAGCGCGGATGCGGCACCTCCGGGTTGACGTTCGCCCAGAAGCCGTACTCGCTCGCCTGGATCTCTTCCCAGAAGCTCTTCGGACGCTCGTCGGTGAAGGTGAAGCGGACGATCGACTTGATCGACTTGAAGCCGTACTTCCACGGCACCGCGAGGCGAAGCGGCGCGCCGTTCTGCTTCGGCATCGGCTTGCCGTAGAGCCCGGTGGCGATGAACGCGAGCTCGTTGGTCGCCTCGGGCATGGTCAGGCCCTCGACATACGGCCAGGGATACCAGAACTGGCGCTGGCCGGGGGCCATGCCGCTGTCCTCGAAGGTCTCCATGCGCAGATACTGCGCGTCGCCGAGCGGCGCCGCCATGTCGACCAGGGCCGCGAGCGGAAAGCCGCTCCACGGCACCGCCATCGACCACGCCTCGACGCAGCGGTGCCGGTAGACCCGCTCCTCGAGCGGCATCCGCTTGATCAAGTCGTCGACGTCGAGGGTCTGCTCCTTCTCGACCATGCCGTCGATCCGGACCTGCCACGGCTCGATCTCGAGCGCCTGGGCGGCCTCGTGGATCCGCTTGTGCGAGCCGAACTCGTAGAAGTTGTTGTAGGTCGTGACGAGCTCCTCCGGGCTGAGCTCGGGCAGCCGCTCGTCGAGGCCGTAGGCGTCGTTGCGCGGGACCGGGTAGAGATCGGCCCGGGCGGCCGAAGCGGCGCCGAACGGCAGGCTGCCGGCGGCCAGCAGGACCGGTCCCGCGGCCAGTCCCTTCAGGAGCTGACGCCGGCGATTGAAGACCTCCTCCGGGGTCGCCGCGGTCTCCGGCAGCTCCCAGCCACGTCGTCGCCTGATCAGCATCGGAAACCTCGCGCGCTTCGATGATCCGCTGCCCGACAAGGTAGGACGTCGGCACGACGACGGCTAGCGGCGGGGCTACTCGTCGAAGCGGCTCCGTCGCGGAAAGCCGTTCGGCAGGACCCGTCCGGCCTGGCCCCGCTTGCCCAGAAAGGGGCCGATATCCTGGAGCGTCCGCGCCTTGGTCCCGGCCCAGACCAGCCCCGCCTCACGGGCGAACACCTTCACGTCAGCGAGCCGGCCCCCCTTCACCCGCTGCAGCAGCACGCCCTTGCCACGGGTCATCACCGGCAGCTCGGCGAGCTCGAACACCAGGAGCTTCCGGTTGCTGCCGAGGCAGGCCACCAGGTCGCCCTCGGCGCGGCGCGCCAGCAGCAGGCGCTCGCCGGCGTCCAGGTTGACCACCTGCCGGCCGGCGCGGACGCTGGTCACCGCCGCCGCCTCCTCGACCACGAAGCCGCGCCCGCCGTCGGTCGCGAGCAGCAGACGTCCGTCCGTCCGCAGCACGTCGAGATGGACCGGCTCGGCCGAACGCGCGAGGTCGACCTGCAGGCGGAGCGGCTCGCCGTGGCCGCGCCCGCCGGGCAGACGGTCGACCCCGAGCACGTAGCTCCGGCCGTCGCTGCTCAGCATGAGCAGCTTGTCGGTGCTCTGGGCCTGGATCACCCAGGCCGGGCCGTCGCCTTCCTTGTACTTGAGCTCGCCCGGGTCCTCGAGGTGGCCGCGGAGCACCCGGATCCAGCCCTGGCGCGAGCAGAGCACCGTCACCGGCAGCCGCTCGACCGGCGCTTCCAGCGCCTCGGCATCGACCAGCGGCGCCTCTTCGAGGCTGGTGCGGCGGGCGCCGAGCGGGCCCGTGCCGAAGCGCTCACGGGTCTCCCGGATCTCGGCGATCAGCCGGTCGCGCCGCCGCCCCTCGTCGGCGAGCAGCCGCTCGAGCTCCTTCCGCTCGCCCTTGAGGCCGCGCTGCTCCTTCCGGATGCCCTCCTCCTCGAGCCGGCGGAGGTTCCTGAGGCGCATGTCGAGGATCGCCGTCGCCTGGCGCTCGGTCAGCTCGAAGGCGCGGACCAGCGCGGCCTTGGGCTCGTCCTCCTCGCGGATGATCCGGATCACCTCGTCGAGGTTGAGGTAGACGATCAGGAACGCGGACAGCACCTCGAGCCGGTCGTCGATCTTCGCCAGCCGGTGACGGCTGCGCCGGATCAGCACGGTCATCCGGTGGTCGAGGAAGGCGAGCAGCGCCTCCTTCAGGCCCATCACCCGCGGCACGCCGTCCTTGTCCAGGACGTTGAGGTTGAGGGGCAGGCGCACTTCCAGCTCGGTCTGGCGGAACATCTGCTCCATCAGCGCCTCGGGCGCGACCCCGCGCGAGCGCGGCACGAGGACGAGGCGGACCTCCTCGGCGGACTCGTCGCGCACGTCCGCGAGATGGGCGAGCTTGCGCGCCTGGAGCAGCTCCGCGATCCGCTCGACCAGGCGCGCCTTGGGCACCTGGTACGGCATCTCGGTCACCACGACCTCGTACTGGCCGTGGCTCAGCCGCTCGACCGTCCAGCGGGCGCGGAGCCGCATGCTGCCGCGGCCGTGGCGGTAGGCCTCGATCAGGGTCGCGCGCGGCTCGATCAGCACGCCGCCGGTCGGCAGGTCGGGCCCGTTGAACATCTCGAACAGCTCGTCGAGGCTGGTTTCGGGCCGCTCGAGCAGCCGGATCAGGGCGTCGCACAGCTCGCCGGCGTTGTGCGGCGGGATGCT